>JACCSV010000262.1 GCA_013812805.1 Sphingomonas sp.
CAACATGCCGACCCCGGCCGCGCCGAAGCCGTATTTCCAGCCATAGGTCTCGCCCAGATAACCGGCGAGAATCGTGCCGATCGCGGCGCCGACGTTAATGCCCATGTAAAAGATGGTGTAGGCGCCGTCCCGGCGAGTGTCCTTGAGGTTGTAGAGCTGGCCGACCATCACCGAGATGTTGGCCTTGAGGAAGCCCGACCCGACGATGATGAAGGCGAGCGCCGCCCAGAAGACGTTGATCGTCGGATCGTCCTGTCCGCCGACGCCTTCGACCGCCATCAATGTATGGCCTGTCGCGAGCAGGATGCCGCCGAACAAGACGGCCTTGCGCTGGCCGAGGTAGCGGTCGGCGAGATAGCCGCCGAGGACCGGCGTGATGTACACCAGGCTGGTGTAGGCGCCGTAGATGAGGTTGGATTTGCTGTCGTTGAACAGCCAGTGCTGCGTCAGGTAGAAAATCAGCAGCGCCCGCATGCCGTAGTAGGAGAAGCGCTCCCACATTTCGGCGAAGAAGAGCATGTACAGGCCCTTGGGATGCCCGATCGCTTCCGGCTCGCGACGCGAAGCGATGAAAGCGCCGGCGGCAAGGAACGCCAACAGGACGCCAAGAGCGATGGCAGTGATCCAGTCACCTTCCTGCCATTGCGACATGTCTTTGAAACCCATCGATCCCTCTCCGTCAGGCCAATGCAGCGGCACCCTAACGGGCAAATTGCGCTTGTGAAGCCGATTGTTGCGAAGCTGTGACCTGCCTAGATGACCTCAATGCTCAACGACCGCTCCTCGACCGTCTCGCTGCTCGAGACACGCCGCTCCGGCCGGCCTGCCGAGATGACGGGCCCGGGGCCCTCCCCCGACGAGATGGAGCGGATTCTGACCATCGCGGCCCGGACGCCGGACCACGGCAAGCTCTTCCCGTGGCGCTTCGTTAGCGTCGCCGACGAGCAGCGACGCGCGCTTGCCGACGTGCTTCTACAAGCCCTGGAACAGGACAATCGCACTGCGACCGCCGCCCACCGGGAGAAAGAGGTCAACTTCGCCCATTACGCGGGGCAGCTCGTCGTCCTCATTTCAGCGCCGGTCCCGAACCACAAGATCCCGGTCTGGGAACAGGAACTGTCCTGCGGGGCGGCAGGGATGAACCTGCTGCTCGCGGCACACGCGCTCGGCTATGTCGGTGGTTGGCTGACCGGCTGGCGATCCTATTCCGAAGTCGTGCGCTCGGCATTTTGCGCTCCGGGCGAGCGGATCGCCGGCTTCCTCTTCATCGGTCGGCCCGGCCGCGAGCTCGAGGAGCGGCCAAGAGCGCCGCTGGCGACCGTCTGGCGCCCCTGGACTCCACGAATTCCTTGACCCGTTTGCGCCGTGCTGTATTATGACAGCATGACGCTTCGTTCCCAGCACGAAAAGCCGGTTTATGTGAGGCTTCGCGAGGCGATCGCCGACGCGATCCTTTCCGGCCGTTACTCAGACGGCGACCCGCTGCCGTCGGTACGTGCGCTAGCCACCGAGGAAGCGGCGAACCCGCTGACCGTCGCCAAGGCATATCAGGGTCTGCAGAACGACGGCCTCGTCAGCGTCAAGCGCGGCGTCGGCCTGTTCGTGGCGCCGGGCGCTCGGGCACGGCTGCGCAGCTCGGAGCGAAGCCAGTTCCTGAGTGAAGAGTGGCCGGCGATCCGCGAGCGCATGAAATGCCTCGGAATCGACGCCTCCGAGCTGATCGAGCGCGAGAAAACCTAGTATTCCTGCTCAGCGCTAAATCGCGTAGCCGCGCCGGGATGAAGACGCGGCTGCTCCCCTTCAACGATGCGGCGATTGCCGAAGCTGCACGCCTGATCGCGGCAGGGGAACCGGTCGCGATCGGGACCGAGACGGTCTACGGCCTTGCCGCCGATGCCACCAACCCGAATGCTGTCACGCGCATCTACAAGGCCAAGGGAAGACCCTCCTTCAACCCCTTGATCGTGCACGTGTCGAGCCTGGAAGACGCCGAGCGCATCGCCGAGCTCGGACCTTTGTCCAAGCGGCTTGCCGAGCAGCATTGGCCGGGGCCGCTGACGCTTGTGGCGCCCCTGCGCCAAGGCACCGGGATCGCGTCGCTGGTCACCGCGGGGCTGCCCACCATCGCGCTGCGGGTGCCGAAGCACCCGGCGATCCGCGCCTTGCTTCAGGCCTGCGAGCGCCCGCTTGCGGCACCTTCCGCCAACGCCAGCGGGGCGATCAGCCCGACGCGCGCCGAGCATGTGCTGCAGAGCCTCGGCGGGCGGATCCCGCTGATCGTCGACGCCGGCCCCTGCCCCGGCGGCATCGAATCGACCATCATCGGCGAGATCGGCGGGCAGCTTCGCCTGCTCCGCCACGGACCTATCCTCATCCCCGAGGCCAAAGTGGTTGCTGGCGGCCAAATCCAGGCGCCGGGCCAGCTCATCAGCCATTACGCACCCGGCAAGTCATTGCGGCTAGATGCCTGCGATGCCAAGGACGATGAGTATCTGATCGGCTTCGGCGGAGTGGCAGGACACTCAAGCCTCAGTCCGTCCGGCGATCTGGCCGAGGCAGCGGCACGGCTGTTCGACCTGCTGCACGCAGCAGACCGGTCGGACAAGCCGTGCATTGCCGTTGCCCCGATCCCCGCGCACGGCTTGGGCCAGGCGATCAATGACCGGCTAAGCCGCGCTGCGGCAGGTTAGTCGGCGCAAAACAGCAGTCGGAACAGCGTGCTTACCCCCTCGTTTGCGGCTCATGCGCGTTCATTACCTGCGATGCGGCACCGATTGCCGCTGGGCGGCGCCTTTTTCGACGGCTTCAGCAAGGGCCTGTTCGGGCTCATACCCTGCGCGGCCCAACTGGTCGAAACCAATGACGGGCTGGTCCTCATCGATACCGGCTACGGCACCCAGGACGTCCGCCAGCCGCACCCGCGGCTCAGTAAATTCTTCCACGCCCTTATCAACATTCGCTTCCGCATGGAGGAAACGGCGCTTCATCAGGTGAAGGCGCTCGGTTACGCCCCCAGCGACGTGCGCCACATCGTCTCACCCACCTGGATTTCGACCATGCCGGCGGGCTCGAGGATTTCCCCAATGCGCGCGTCCACGTGATGGAGGCCGAACGCGAAGCTGCGGAGCGTAAGGGTCGCGGGTTCATCGCCAAGCGCCGCTATCGTCCCGCCCAATGGCATGACGTCCGCGACTGGCGAACCTACGCCGATGGCGGGGAGCGCTGGTTTGAGTTCGAGGGAGCTCGGTCGCTCGAGGGCCTGCCTCCCGAAATACTGATGGTGCCGATGCCGGGCCACACCTGGGGTCACGCCGCGATCGCCGTCGACACCGGCTCGGGCTGGGTGCTGAATGCCGGCGACGCTTATTTCTATCGGCGCGAACTGGACAGTGACCGGCGGCGGTGCACCCCGGGCCTTCGCCTTTATCAGACGATGATGGACACCGACCGCGGGCTTCGCTGCGCCAACCGGAGCGGCTGCGCGACCTCAAGCGCGCTCACGGCGGCGACGTGACGATCTTCTGCTCGCACGACGAGAAGGAGCTAGAAGCAATGCAACGGCGGGACAGTTCGCCGCGACGCGCGACACCGGGTCGCCCCGCTTTCGCGACCGCCTAGGCTGGAGCCGCGGCGCTCTTCAACCGGGCCTGAAAACTTTTACGCAATTTCTGTAGCTTCGGCGGGATCGTTGCCACGCAGTAGGGATTTCGCTGCCCCTCCCGGTTCCAATATTCCTGATGGTAATCCTCGGCCGGCCACCATTGGGCAAGGGGCTCGATCGCGGTTACCACTTTGCCGCCGTGCTCGGTCTGGGCGCGCTCGATCGCCGCGCGCGCCGCTTCGGTTTGCTCAGGATTCCGCGGGAAGATGGCCGAACGATATTGGGTCCCGACGTCGTTGCCCTGGCGGTTGAGCTGGGTCGGGTCGTGGGTGGCGAAGAAGATATCGAGCAGCGCATCGTATCCGATCACGTCGGAATCGAAGGTGATTCGGATCGCTTCGGCGTGGCCGGTGCCACCGCCGCACACCTGCTTGTAGGTCGGCTCCGCCACCGATCCGCCAAGATATCCGCTCTCCACGGTCTCGACTCCGGCCAAGTCCTGAAACACCGCTTCGGTGCACCAAAAACAGCCGCCGGCAAATATTGCTACGTCTTGTGCCATGCTCATCTCCGTCGTCGCGGAGATAGGTCGTGCGCGCCCTGGCTTAAAGACCTAGCCTGGGCAGCATCGTCGCTTTCAGGCTCGCCACTTCCAACCGCTTGCCGACCCACTCGGCAAGTTCCTCGAACTCCAGCGGCTGATCGAAGACGATCCCGGCGCGGCGCTCGGAATACCAGCGCACCTCCCCCTTGATCGGGCGCAAGCTCTCGACGACGACGACGACGTCCTTGCCGACGCAATATTCCTCGATTGGCTCGACTTTCATTCCGCCAAGCGAGATGTCGTGAACGTCGACGGTATAATAGACCTTGCCGACCCGGACCGAGGCCTTGCACGCAACCTCGAGCCGCGGCGGCCGCGGCCGGAACCCGTGCCGCGGCTTGCGGCCAGCCAGGAGCTCCCCCAGATCGACGGTTTGATCGAACTTCACGCCAGCCATGCCCTGCCGGATCCAGACCACGGTCGAAGGGATTTTCTGCGACGATAGCTCCACGGAAACACGCTCCCCGACCCGTGGCGGCTGGAGGACCTCGCCCATCAACCCGCCGGCCGTGACATTGCGCACGCGCATCAGCCGTTCGGCCTGGTCACTGACCAGCTTTGCCACCCGGAGCTGCGGCATCAGCCGGTCATCGCCACATCGTTCGGCCGGACGCGGCACGGCGGTCGTCAGCGTGAAGGTCGTCGAATGGAACAGCGCTTCCTCGGCACTGGCGGCGACGGCTGGTTTTCGGCGGATGAAGGATTCGAACACAGGCAGTGCCTCGTCAGAAATACAGGACTATCCCCCGGGTTAGACTGATCTCGGTTAAAAACCGGTTTCATTCCCATTAATGGCGGCGCAAAGGCGGACCGAAGGCAAGTTCCGCCTCGGGGACCACGGATGAAGCAGCCGCGCCTGCTCCTGATCGATGACGAGCCGACGCTCGCGGGCTTCGTCGCCGCCGTCGCCCGGGACTGCGGCTTCGATCCGGTTCTGACCTCCACCAACCAGCAATTCCGCGAGGCTCTGCTGGCCCGGCGACCCGACATGATCGCGCTCGACCTCGGAATGCCCGGAATGGACGGCGTCGAGCTGCTCCGCTTCCTCGCCGATCACCAATGCCGGGCACCGGTCTTGATCATCAGCGGCTTCGATCGGCGCGTGCTTGATTCGGCTTTCCGTCTCGGCGAAGCACTGGGGCTGACCATGGCGGGACCACTGGAAAAGCCGGTCCGTGCCGAGGAGCTGGAGCAATTGCTGACGGAAATGCGGCCGAGCCTGGCGCAGTGAGCAACCGCCCCGAGCGCACCTTCGTCGAGGGGTTCGGACGGGCGCTCGCGCAAGGCGAGCTGCACATGGTTTACCAGCCCAAGATCCGGCTGGATTGCGGCGCCCTCACCCGCCTCGAAGCGCTGGTCCGCTGGGACGAGCCCGAACTTGGCCCGGTCGAGCCATCCCGCTTCGTCCCACTGGCCGAGAAACACGGACTGATCGGGCCGCTGACCGAATGGGGGCTGCGCAGGACCCTCAACCAGTGGCGCGCCTGGCGCGACCAGGGCCTCGACACCAACGTCGCCTTCAACATCTCCGCGGTCAGCCTTCAGCGGCTCGATTTCCCCGACCTCGTCGAGCGCATTTGCAACGAGCTGGACGTGCCGACCGAGCGGCTGGTGCTGGAGCTGACCGAAGGCGCGACGCAGCCGCTGATCAAGTTGATGGACACGCTGACCCGCTTCCGGATCAAGGGCATCGGCCTCGCCATCGATGATTTCGGCACCGGCTACTCGTCCTTGCTGCAGCTTCGGCAGCTGCCGTTCACCGAGGTCAAGATCGACCGCCAGTTCATCCGTGACCTGCCTGATGCGCACGACTGCTGCGTGATCGTGCGATCGATCGTCGATCTCGCCCATGGCCTCGGCCTGACCGCCACCGCGGAGGGCGTGGAAACGGTCGAGCAGCTGCGGTACCTGCGGACAATCGGTTGTGACGTGGCCCAGGGTTACCTCATCGCCCGCCCGCTCGAGGCCGACGCCCTGGCGGGCTGGACTGCCGAGTTCGACCAGCGCTGGCCGGAGCTTACGAGCTAGCGAACAGGGCCCTGGCGCGAGCCATTGCGGCGATTCCGGCGGCGATCGTTTCTTCGCGTTTCGAGAAGCATAGCCGGACGAGATGCCGGGGCGGCTCGTCCTCGGCAAAGGCCGACAAGGGCACCACGGCCACCCCCGCCTGCTCAACCGCCGCGGCGGCAAAAGTCTCGTCATCGGCGTCGATCCCGGAGGCGGCGAGATCGACGCACAGGAAATAGGTCGAAGCGGGGTGGAGGGTGGAATAACCCGCATCCTCGAGGCCTGCGGTCATTGCGTCGCGAGCGCTCGCGAAGCGCCGTCGCATCGGCTCGATCCAGCTGTCGCCGTCCGCCATCCCGAACGCCACCGCCGCTTGCAGGTTGGGCGCGGTGGAAAAGGTCAGGAACTGGTGAGCGCGGGCGGCGATGCTGGCGAGCTCGGGCGCTGCGGCGATCCACCCGACCTTCCAGCCCGTCAGCGAGAAAATCTTGCCCGCCGAGCCCACCTTGAGCACCCGGCGCTCCATTCCCCGCAGGGTCGCCAGCGGCGTAAACTGCTGGCCGTCGAGCAGGATATGCTCCCACACCTCGTCGCTGATGACGATCAGATCATGCTCGATCGCGGCATCGGCGATCACCTGCATCTCGACCGCATCGAACAGCCGCCCAGTCGGGTTCTGCGGGTTGTTGAAGACGATTGCCCGAGTCTGCGGACCGATAGCCGACTCGACCGCAGCGCGATCGATTCGCCATTCGAGCGGTTGCAGCGCGATCTCCCGAACCACGCCGCCCGCCCGCCGGATCGTCGGCGCATAGCTGTCGTAGGCGGGCGTGAAGATGATCACTTCATCGCCCGGCGCGACGACCGCGAAGATGCAGGCCGACAGCGCCTCGGTAGCGCCCGAAGTCACGCAGACATCGTCGGCTTCCAGAGCCTGCCCGAAGTGGCGGTTGTAATGCTCCGCGACCGCCGAGCGCAGCTGCGGCAGGCCACGCGACGGGGCATATTGGTTGGATCCCTCCAAGAGGGCGCGTGCCGCGGCATCGAGTATGCCGTCGGGCCAGCCGAAATCGGGGAAGCCCTGACCAAGATTCACCGCGCCGTGGTTCGCCGCCAGCGTCGACATGCGCTCGAAGACGCTGGTCTGGATTTGCTCGTAGAGTGGGTTCACCTGAATGCTCCTGCGAGCCCGCGCCTTAGCGCCGGGCGCGCCTCGCTGCGAGCGCTTTACCCCCTTGAAAGCCCGAGCGCCGTCCCGACCTGAGCTTGTATGTCCGAGCCCCAGATCCGCGACTTCCACGTGCACCTTTACTTCGACGCGACCGAGCTCGCCCGAGCCCAGGCGCTGGCGGCAGCAGCGAATGAGCGATTCGGTGTGCCGATCGGACACTTCCACACGCGGCCCGTAGGCCCGCATCCGCGCGGGAGCTGCCAGCTGACGGTGCCCGCAGCGCAGTTCGGTGAAGTTGCGCAGTGGCTAGTGCTCAACCGCGACGGCCTCACCATTTTCGCCCACGCAGGCACCGGCGACGACCGCGCCGACCACACCCAGCACGTGATCTGGTTCGGACCCAGCGAGCAGCTCGACCTGTCGCTGTTTGACTAGCAAGCCTGGCTGGGGCGGCAGGAGGCCCAGCTAACGATCCCAGCAACGAACGCCCACGGAAATCCGCCAGTTGCACGGTCACCTGTCACAGCACTCAATACGTCTCCCGCATACAATGACAAGCCACGGTGCAAGCACCACTCGCAGCGGCTGGAACACGGTGATTTTCGATGGCCGAGTTCCTCGCTGCCCAATGCTTGACCCGTCGCGCCATTAGGTCCGCTTTGCGCCACCTTCGGACCTTTGTGGCGACGCGCCGGCTACCCAGAACCAGACGTTCCTTGGTTACGAGCGCGCATGGTCGGTTTCGACCTAAAGCGGACGTTCGGCTGAACGACGCCGCTCGACTGTTTCTGGCCGTGTGTGGACGGCCCTCCGTTGGCAAGTGGTTTCCTGATGCTGTTGCGGTCTGCTGGT
>JACCSV010000268.1 GCA_013812805.1 Sphingomonas sp.
AATCGACGAGGCGTTCGTGCGGGTCCCAGCCGAGGACCTCGAGCGGGTTGGCGACGAAATTGGACAGCGCGTTGATGTCGTAGAAGCGGGGGGTTCCGTCGCGATCGTCGATCACGACTTCGACACCGCCGACGTCGAGGCCGACGGCGCGCGCGATCTGCTCGGCCGCCTCGACGATCCTGGGCGGGGGAGTAATCGCCATCATCGCGATCGCGGCTCGGCCGGGTTGCGCAACGCAGGCGTCGGCGGGGCACAAATCGAAGCTGTCACCGCCGCTTGTCACCTCGAGCGCATAGAGGAAGCGGCCGCCTAGGGTCTCGGCCCTGAGGATCGTTCCGCCGCGTGGCGGCACATAATCCTGGACCAGCAGCACCTGATCAACGGAGCTGGGCACCGACCCATCGGCGACAGACCGCTCGAGCTCTTCACGGCTGGAATAGCGGGCGATCCCGGCGCCGGAGCCACCGATGTTGGCCTTGACCAGCAGCGGCCAGCTCTTGTCATCGGTCGCTGCGGCGAGATCCTGTGCGCGATGAACTACGCGGGTCGAGGGCACCGCGTGGCCCAGACTGGCGATCAGCGAGAGCTGGCGTGCTTTGGAGGAATCCAGCGCTATGACGTCGGCGCCATTGAGAATTCGAGCACCGCGCCGGCGCCAGTGGTCGAGCAGGGCTTCGGCGTAAAAGATCGGATGCTCCGGCTCACGCAGGAAATCCGACATCGCCAGGCGGCTGAGCACCACCGGCGCGGGCGGTTCGCCATCAATCGGGTCGAAACGGTGGCCGGCGAACCGGATTTTTTCGAACGTGACCCCGCGCCGTTCCAGCGCTGCAAAGAGCGGCTCGAACCACAATGGATGTTGGTAGAGGATTGCGAGGCTTGGGGACACGAATGAGCGGATGTGTGGCGGTCCCCTCAAAATACAATAGTTAGAGCCAGCCCTGCTGCTGGTACCAACGGGCTGTGTCGGCGAGCCCCTGGGCGGTGGGAATCCGCGGTGCCCACAGGCCCGGCTGCGGCTGAAGCTCCGGCCGGGCGACCCAGTCCGTGTGGCTGAAATATGCCGCCCGGTCCGCCGACAGCTTTGCCTTTTCCCGCCGCACCAGCTGGTCGATCGTTGCGCCCACCCGCATCAACCGCGCCGGAACCGAAAGCGCCAGGTTGCGGCGGCCCACGGCTTTGCCGATCGAGTGCGCAAGCTCCTTGTGGCTCCAGCCGCCGGGCCGGCCGTCGTCGGGCTCATAGGTCACGCGCTCGGGCTGCTCCGCCTCGGCGAGCGCCAGCAGCAGCCGCGCCAGGTCGCGGGCGTGGATCATCGACACTCGCCCCCGCGGCGGCAGCAGCATCAGCCGCCGCTTCGCCATCTTGAACAGCTCCAGCGTTTCCTTGTCGCCCGGCCCGTAGACGGCAGGCGGGCGGACGATCGTCCAGTCCAACCCCGACCCTTCGACCAGCGCCTCGGCCTTGGCTTTCGACCCTCCGTATCGCGACAGCGTCGGTTCGCGGGCGGCAAGGGAGGAAACGTGGACGAAGCGCGCCGTCCCGGCCGCCGTCGCCGCGGCCAACACGGTTAGGGTGCCGGCGACGTTTCCCGTCTCGAAAGCCGCGGGATCGCGCGCATTGATCACACCGGCGATGTGGACCACCGCATCGCTGTCTTCGACCAGCCGTTGCAGGCTCCGGCCGTCCTCGAGCGAGCCGGGCAGCCACTCCAGCCCCGGCTGAGCGGGTTGCGGGCGGCGGGCCAGCGCCCGGGCCTGATGCCCCGCGGCCAGCGCCGCCTTGATAAAATGCGATCCGACAAAGCCGGTGCCGCCGGTGACCGCCAGCTTCACCGACCGGCGCTCACAGCGGCGACCAGTCCTTTTCGATTTCCTCCGGCGCGGCCGCCTTTTCGACTGGCGCCAGATGCTCGATGATTGCGTCGAGCAATTCCGGCATCCCCTGGCCGGTCGCTGCCGAGATCACGAAGGGATCGGCGGCGCCGGCCTCGACCACCGCCGCTTTCGCCTCGGCCAACTGCCCGGCCTCGACAATGTCGCTGCGGCTCAGCGCCACCACTTCGGCCTTGGCCTGCAAGCCGG
>JACCSV010000315.1 GCA_013812805.1 Sphingomonas sp.
GACCGCCTGCTCCGGCAGCTCGCTGTGGCGGTAACTGTAGTGAAGCTCGTCGCGGATAAGCGTGCGCCGCTCGCCGGTGCGCAACACCACGTCGCAGTCGATCACTATCTCGCACGTCTCGCGGCCATAGGCGCCGCCGTTCATCCGCACGAAGCCGCCGACGGTTCCGGGGATCGACCGCAGAAACTCGAGCCCGCCGATGCCGGCGTCGCGCGCCGTCGAGGAGACGAGGATACCGCTGGCACCCCCGCCGCAACGCAGCGTGGTCGAATCCAGTTGCTCTACCCTGGCGAACGGCTTGCCGAGCCGCACCACGGCCCCGGGGACCCCGCCGTCGCGCACGATCATGTTCGAGCCGAGGCCGAGAGCCAGCACGGAAATGTCCGCGTCAAGTGTCTCCAGGAATTGGGCCAGGTCGTCGGTGTCGGCCGGCTCGAACAGCTGCTCCGCATTGCCGCCGCTCTTGAACCACACCAACGGGGCCAGCGGCGCGCCGGGGGTGAGCTTGCCACGGAGGGCGGTCTTGGTGACCACCGCGCTCACTTGCTGGTCCTCGCCTGGCCGATGCCGTCGGCAAGGCCCGCCGCCCATTTGGTGATGTCGCCCGCGCCCATGCAGATGACGATGTCGTCGGGCGCGGCAATGTCGCGCAGCGAGCGTGCCAGCTCGTCCGCGTCGGTAACGGCGTTGACCATGCGATGGCCGCGCGCCCGCAGCCCTTCGATCAGAACGTCGGAAGCGACGCCTTCGATCGGCTCCTCCCCCGCCGCATAGACCGGCGTCACGAAGACCATGTCGGCGTCGTTGAACGCGCCTTGAAAGTCTTCCATCAGCGACTGCAGCCGGGTGTAGCGGTGCGGCTGAATCACCGCGATCACCCGCCCTTCCGCACTCTCGCGGGCGGCCGCAAGCACGGCGCGGATCTCGACCGGATGGTGCGCGTAATCGTCGATAATGGTGGCCCCGTCGATCTCGCCGACCTTGCTGAAGCGCCGTTTGACCCCTTCGAAGCGCTCGAAACCGGTGACGATCTTTTCGTCGGGGATGCCGAGCTCGATGCCGACCGCGATTGCGGCAAGCGCATTCTGGACGTTGTGGCGGCCGGGGATCGGCATGGCGATCCCCTCGATCGTCCGCCGCGAACCGTCGCGCTCGAGCACCACCGCGTCGAAGGTGCTGCCGAACCCGTCGGGCGAAACATTTTCCGCCCGCAGGTCGGCAAGCGCCGAAAAGCCGTAGGTGACGATCCGCCGGTCGCGGATTCGGCTGAGCAGGCTCTGCACTTCGGGATGATCGACGCACAGCACGGCAAGGCCATAGAAAGGCACGTTCTCGATAAACTCGGAGAAGGCCTTTTTGACCTCGTCGAAGCCGCCGTAATGCTCGAGGTGCTCGGGATCGATGTTTGTGACCACGGCGATCGTCCCGTCGAGGCGCAGGAAGCTGCCGTCGCTTTCGTCGGCCTCGACCACCATCCATTCGCTTTTGCCGAGCCTGGCGTTGGAGCCATAGCGGTTGATGATGCCACCGTTGATCACCGTCGGGTCCATCCCGCCGGCATCGAGCATCGCCGCGATCATCGAGGTCGTCGTCGTCTTGCCGTGGGTGCCGGCGACCGCGATCGTCATTTGCATGCGCATCAGCTCGGCGAGCATCTCGGCGCGCTTGACGATCGGCAGCCGCTGCTCGGCCGCCGCTTCGATCTCCGGATTGCCGCGCGGGATTGCCGTCGAGCAGACCACCACCGCCGCGTCGCCGACATTCTCGGCCCGGTGCCCGATCGTCACCGGGATCCCGGCCTTGCGCAAATTTTCGATGACGTAGCCGTCGGCGACGTCGGAGCCTTGGACCGAATAGCCGAGCTGGTGCATCACTTCGGCGATCCCGGACATGCCGATGCCGCCGATGCCGACGAAGTGGATGGTGCCGATGTCGGTGCCCAGCGCTTTCACGCCGGCACTCCGGCAAATTGTGCGGTGCCGGAGCGAACCGGCGCCGGCCCGACTTCGACCGGGGCAAGCCCGCCGCCGATGCGTTCGGCAAGGTCCGCGAGGTCCGCCGCGGCGTGCGGTCGCCCGACCGACAGCGAGCGGGCGGCGGCGTTGGCCAGCGCCAGCGGGTCGGCAGCTAGCGCGTCAATCTGCCGCGCCAGCGTCTCCGGCGTGAACTCCGGCTGCGCAACCATCCGCGCGCCACCGGCGCGGACCATCTCGCGCGCATTGAAGGTCTGGTGGTCGTCGGTGGCCGATGGGTACGGCACCAGGATCGCCGGGCGGCCGGCGACAGTCAGCTCGGCAATCGTCGAGGCGCCGGCGCGGCCGATGACGAGGTGAGCGTCGCCGAGCTTCTCCGGCATGTCGGCGATGTAGGTCATCAGCTCGGCCGGGATGCCGAGTTCGGAATAGCGACTGCGGATCGCGTCGATGTCGTCGGGACGGCATTGCTGCACCACCTGCAACCGACGGCGAAGCGACGGGTCGAGCAGGCCAAGGCCGCCCGGCACCACTTGCCCAAGCACGCTCGCACCCTGGCTGCCGCCGGTGACGAGGATCTTCAGCGGGCCGGTATCGTCGAATGGCGGGAACGGCATTTCGCCAAGCTTGGCGACTCTGTCGCGGACCGGATTGCCGACCAGCACCGTCTTCGCCTCGAAAGAGGTTTTCAGCCGCTCGACCTTGTCATAAGCGGTGGCGATTGCGGTTGCTTCCCCCGCAAGCAAGCGATTGACCCGCCCGAGCACCGCATTCTGCTCGTGAAGCAGCGTCGGTATCCGCCGCGAGCTTGCGGCCAGCAGCGCCGGAAACGCGGGATAGCCGCCAAAGCCGATCACCGCTTGCGGGGGATGATCACGGTAGATCGCTTTCGCCTCGCGCCGCCCGGCGAGCACCGCGAGCGCCCCCCTGGCCCAGCCTATCGGGCCACCGCCAAGCCGTCCGGCCGGGAGCACGTGCACCGGCACCTTGTCGAACAGGCCCGGAATCTTGGCCCCGCGCGCATCGGTGATCAGCATCACGCCGTGACCGCGGGCCTTGAGCTCGGCGCCAAGCGCATGGGCCGGGACCATGTGGCCGCCGGTCCCACCGGCAGCGAGCACGAAGTTCATTCCGGAACGCAATCTCCGCTCCACTTCACGACATAGGGCGAGCGGGTCAGATACGGATTGCGGCGGGTGAAGGCGAGCAGCAATCCCATCGCGATCGACAGCGCCAGCATCGAGCT
>JACCSV010000345.1 GCA_013812805.1 Sphingomonas sp.
GCTCCGCCGATGAAGAAGATTGGGGTCAGCAAAAGGAAAGGCAGCAGCGCCTTTTTCTCTTTCGCGTAGAGCCCCGGCGCAACGAACTTCCACAGCTGGCTGGCGAAAAATGGGAAACCGATCATCAGCGCGGTGAACAAAGCCACCTTTACGTCGACGAAAAAGGCTTCGAAGACGTCAGTGAAGATCACCTTTCCCTGCCCCGCGGCGAGCAGCGGCTGCACCAGGAATCCGAAAATCTCCGTGGCGAACGACAGCGCGGCGAAGAACAGCACCACGAGTACGGCCACCGACCACAGCAAGCGCCGCCGAAGCTCGATCAGATGCTCGAGCAGCGGCGCCTTGGTGTCATCCAGGTCCTTCACGGCAGCTCGCGGCGATCGTCGGGCGGCGGCAGCGGCAGCGCCGGCTGGTCCGAGTCCGTTTCCGCCTCCATTTGGGGAAGCGCGGGATAGTCGCGCATGATGCGGTCATTATCCTCGCGCCACTTGCGGTCCATCTCCTCAAGCTCGGCTTCGCGGACCACCTCTTCGAAACCGCTGGTGAATTGCCGCGCCATCCCGCGGACCTTGCCGATCCAGCGGCCGACCGTACGCATCGCCGTCGGCAGCTCCTTGGGGCCGATGAACAGCAACGCCAGGACGGCGACAATGAGGAGCTCGTGGGTACCGACGCCGAACATTGCCCGGCGGTCCGATCAGCTGCGCGGCTCGTCGTCTCGGACGGGACGCTGAACGGTGGAATCCGGGGACTGGCGAGGCTCGGGAGTGACCTCGATCGGCCGCTCGGGAGGGCGGCTCTGCGGCGGCAAATGCTGCTGCTGATGCTGCTGCTGCTGTTCAGTCTTCTCGTCTTCGCTCAGGCCCTCCTTGAAGCCTTTCAGGCCCTTGGCGACGTCTTTCATCATCGTCGAGAAGCGGTTGCCGCCGAACAGCAGCAACAGGATGATGGCGAATATGAGGATATGCCAGAGGCTGAAACCGCCCATGAGTTGAACTCCTTTGCGCAGGCTATCTAGTCATCCTCGCCGTCGCTTTCCAGCGCAAGCTGGCCAAGCGCCTGCATTGCCGCTTCGTCGAGCGGGTCAAGCAGCCCCGCAGCCTTGAGGTCGTCGATGCCCGGCAGGTCGCGCCGCGAGGCGAGGCCGAAGTGGGTGAGGAACTCGGGCGTAGTTGCGTAAAGCAGCGGGCGCCCGGGTCCCTCGCGACGGCCGGCGGTGCGCACCCAGCCCGCTTCCATCAGCACGTCGAGCGTGCCCTTTGAGATCTGCACCCCGCGGATCGCCTCGATCTCGCCGCGGCTGACCGGTTCGTGATAGCCGATGATCGCCAGCGTCTCGGTCGCCGCCCGCGACAGCCGGCGCGGTTCTTCGCGGGAGCGGCGAAGCAGGTAGGCGAGGTCGGGCGCGGTCTGGAAATGCCAGCGCCCGCCGCGTTCGACGATCTCGATCCCGTGGCCCTGATAGCGTGTCGCAAGTTCGGCCAGCGCCGCGGCGACATCGCCCTCGCCGACATGATTGCCGATCTCGTCGGCGGTCAGCGGCTCCGAAGAGGCAAACAGGGTCGCTTCGACCGACCGCAGGAACTCGTCCACCTCGCCGCCCTCAAGCCGCGCGGAGCTTGAGCGGAGCAAACGGCGCGTCCTGCGCGAGCTCGAGCCGCCCCTGCCGGGCAAGCTCGAGCGCGGCGACGAAGCTCGAAGCCAGCGCCGAGCGCCGCAGCTGCGGATCGTCGGTTCGCGGCAGAAACTCTTCGATCGCCGTCCATTCGACCGCCATTCCGATCATCCGGCTGACTCGCTCGATCGCTTCGTCCAGCGTCATCACCGAGCGCGGGTGGACGACGTGCATCGGCGGCTGGCTGCGCGCCTTGACCGCCCCGTAGGCGGCGAACAGGTCGAACGGGCTCACCTGCCACTTGGCCTTGCGGACCAGCAAAAGCCCTTCCGGATCGCCGCGGACGAAGACGTCGCGGCCGACGCGGTCGCGGCCGAGCAGGCGCGCCCCGGCTTCGCGCATCGCGTCGAGGCGCTGCAGCCGCATCTGCAGCCTCAGCGCAACCTCCTCGGGGCTGGGGTCGGCGGCCGGATCCTTGGGCAACAGCAGGCAGGATTTGAGGTAAGCGAGCCACGCCGCCATCACCAGATAATCGGCCGCGATCTCGAGCTTCAGCGCCCGTGCCTGGGCGAGATAGGCAAGATATTGCTCGACCAGCTCGAGGATCGAGATTTGCGTAAGATCGACCTTCTGGCCGCGTGCAAGCTCGAGCAGCAGGTCGAGCGGCCCTTCCCAGCCGTCGAGCGACAGCGTCAGCTCGTCGGGCTCGCTGCGCACCAGTCGAAGCTGCTCCCCCATGAAGGCGAGCCTAACCCGCCACTCAGGCAAGCGCCAGAAGCTCGTCGCGCTTGGCGACGCATTCGGCGAAGTCGGGGCCGTCGTCGTCGATCGTGATCGACCGCATCGCGCGCGCCAGCCGCGCCTCCCCTTGCGCGGTCATCGCCGGGACCGCGTTGGCGACCTCGACCATCTCCTCCATCTTGCCTGTGCAGTGAAGCCCGACGTCGCAGCCGGCCGCGACCACGCCCGCAGCTCGCTCGCCGGCACCGCCGGTCAGCGCCTGCATTCCAAGATCGTCGCTCATCAGCCAGCCGTCGAAGCCGATTCGGCCGCGAATGATCTCGGTAATGATCGTTGGCGACAGGCTCGCCGGCCGCTCCGCATCCCAGGCGGTGTAGATGACGTGCGAGGTCATCCCCATGGCTGCGTCCCGCAACCGCTCGAACGGCTCGAGGTCGACCGCGAGCTCGGCATCGCCGACGGTGACCACCGGCAGGTCGACATGGCTGTCGACCAGCGCGCGGCCGTGGCCGGGCATATGCTTGACGACGCCGCAGACGCCCGCGGAAGCAAGGCCCGAAAGCACCGCCTGCCCGAGCGCCGCGACCTGCATCGGCTGGTCGCCAAGCGCGCGGTCGCCGATGATGTCGTGGGCGCCGGGCTGGCGAACGTCGAGCAAGGGCAGGCAGTCGACGTTGATCCCCGCTTCCCGCAACATCAGTCCCAGGGCTCGCGCGTTCGACCGCACCGCCTCGATCGCCGATGAAGGCGCGGTGCGGTACAGCCGGTCAAAGGCCTCGGCGGCTGGGAAGGCCGGCCATTGCGGTTCCCGCATCCGCGCCACTCGGCCGCCTTCCTGGTCCATCAGGATCGCAACGTCGGCGCGCCCGGCCAGTCCGCGCAAATCCTCGGTCAGTGCCAGCAGCTGCTCGCGATCGACGCAGTTGCGGCGAAACAGGATGAAGCCGGCCGGGTCCGAGTCGCGGAAAAACGCCCGTTCGTCCTCGCTCATCGAGGGGCCCGCAAGGCCGTAGATTGCTGCTTGCATGGCTTTACCTGGCGATGAAGCAGCTCTCGCCGGCCGCTTCGAGCGCTCGGCAGATCTGCTGTGCTTCGGCTGGCGAGGCAGCGCCGGCGCGCAGGCGCTGCCCGCTGCTTCCGCCGGCTTCGTAAGGGACGACGATTTTCGACAGGCCGCCGAGCTCGGGGAAGCGCGCCGTCAGCGCGCTCCACGCCCGCTCGGCCTGGGCGGTGTTCTTGAAGGCGCCGAGCTGGACTACGGAGCCGCTGGCGCCGGTTGGCACGGGCTCCGGGGGCTCAGCCTCCGCCGGCTCGCTGGTTTCCCCGGGCTTGGGCTCGGGCTGCGCCGCCGGCGCCTGCGGCAGGCGGCTGGTGTCGAGCTGCGAGTCCAGGTCCTGCCCGGCGCTGGTCTCGAACGCCGTCTCGCTCTCCCCGGCGACATCGAGGCC
>JACCSV010000016.1 GCA_013812805.1 Sphingomonas sp.
CGGCTGCCAAGCTGATCGTCACCGAGGACGTCGGCAAGACCTTTGCTACGGAAAAGCTCGCTTTTCAGGCCGAGCATGAGAACCACCGGCGATGGCTATCCTTCGACCTGCTGACCGGCCGCGTCGTCGAGGGCCATTATTCGTTCGAGGATCTGCTCGACAACGGCGTTGATCCGGCCGCTCTCGCGGAGTTGGCGACCGGGGCCGGCACTCCCGACATCCTCGGCTTCGACCATTATCTGACCAGCGAGCGTTTCCTCGATCACCGGCTCGGCCGCTATCCCGAGGAGCCGGTTGGCGGCAACGGGCGGGAGACCTATGTCGACGTCGAGGCGGTGAGGATCGCCAAGCTCAAGCATCAGCTCGGCCCCGGCAAGCGGCTTCGCGAACTCTGGGAGCGCTACCGGCTGCCGATCGCGATCACCGAGGTGCACCACGGCTGCACGCGCGAGGAACAGGTGCGCTGGCTGCACGAGGTTTGGACCGCCGCCGAGCGCGAGCGTGCTCGCGGTGCCGATATCCGCGCAGTGACCTTGTGGGCGCTGTTCGGGATGGTCGACTGGTGCTCGATGCTGACCCGGCGCGAGGGCGTCCACGAACCCGGCGCGTTCGACACGCGCTCCGAAAAACCGCGGCCGACGATGCTCGCAAAAGCGGCAGCCAGGCTCGCGCGCGGCGAGAAGCTGTCGCATCCGGCGCTGCAGAGCCGCGGCTGGTGGGCGCGGCCCGGCCGCACTTATGCACGGCGGAGGTACGATATGCTGCCGAAAAGCGCGCTTCGCACGGCGCAGCCGATCCTGATCACTGGCGCTACCGGCACTCTTGGACAGGCGTTCGGGCGCATCTGCGCGCACCGCGGCCTGCCGTTCGTCCTCACCGCGCGCGGCGATCTCGACATCACCAGTGAAGAATCGATCGCAGCGGCGATCGAGCGGCACAAGCCGTGGGCGGTGATCAATACCGCCGGTTTCGTCCGCGTCGATGAAGCCGAGGCCAATTACGCCGAATGCTTCGAGAGCAACGTCACCGGGCCGGAGCTGCTCGGCAAGGCCTGCAAGCTGCATGGCATTCCGCTGGTCACCTTCTCCTCGGACCTGGTGTTCGACGGACAGCTCGGCCGCTCTTATGTCGAGCCGGACGAGCCGGCGCCGGTGTGCGGCTACGGGCGCAGCAAGGCCGAGGTCGAAGCGCGGCTGATGGAAATCGACCCGGATTCGCTGATCGTTCGGACCAGCGCCTTCTTCGGTCCGTGGGACCGCCATAACTTCGTCTACAACACGGTCTTCGCGCTGCGGCGCGGCGAGGTCGTCACCGCAAGCGACAAGACGGTGGTGTCACCGACCTACGTTCCCGATCTCGTCCACTCCGCGCTCGACTTGCTGCTCGACGAGGAAAAGGGCGTCTGGCACCTTACGAACCAGGGCGCGGTTAGCTGGCACGTGCTTGCGTGCGAGATCGCCGACCGCGCCCAGCTCGACCGCAAGCAGGTCCGAGCGGCGCAAGATTGCGTCGCTGCAAACACCAGCCTGGTCAGCAAGCGCGGCATCCTGCTGAGGCCGCTCGACAGCGCTCTAGACGACTTCATGAGTAGCGCCGAGACGCTACGCTAACCCGATTCGATCGCTCGACGCACGCTAGCGACGGACACTTCGGCCCGCTCGAGCTTTCTCCCGCAAGCAAGGAAGCGGAGTGCCGATGCGTCAGAACTGGCCAGAGCGAATGTGGATCGTGCGACATGGCCAAAGCCAGGGCAATGTCGCTCGCGACGAGGCCGATGAAGCTGGGTTGCACGAGATTGGCATCGATGTGCGCGACGTCGACGTGCCGCTGTCCGAGCTCGGTTTCCGCCAGGCGGAGGCGACCGGCCGCTGGTTCGCGCAGCTTCCCGACGGCGAGCGGCCCGACATCATCCTGTCATCGCCTTATGTTCGCGCGCGGCAGACGGCCAAAGCGATCTGCGAGGCTGGAGCGCTCCGCGGCGGCCCGCAAAAACCGATCGTCGACGAGCGGTTGCGCGAGCGCGAGTTCGGGATCTTCGACCGGCTGACGACGGCGGGCACCCGCGCCCGATTCCCCGAAGAAGCCGAGCACCGCGCGATGCTCGGCAAATTCTATCACCGCCCGCCGGGCGGCGAGAGCTGGGCCGACGTCATCCTGCGGCTGCGCTCGATGCTCAACACCATCAACCTGCACTACAACGACAAGCGCGTGCTGGTCGTTTGCCACCAGGTCGTGGTGCTGTGCCTGCGCTACATTCTGGAAGAACTGGAAGAAGGCGAGATCCTGGCGATCGACAAGCAGGCCGACATCCTCAACTGCGGCATTTGCGTCTATGATTTCGAGCCCGACACCGAAGGCTTGTGTGCGCCGAAACTGACGCTGTGGAACCACGGCGCTCCCCTCGAGGCAGAAGGCGCGCCCAAGACCGCCGAGCCGGACGCGGTAGTCGGCTCGCGATGAAGCCGCCGAAGAACCTGACTCGAACGACGCTCCGCGCCTTCCCGCTGCCGCGCCAGGAGGATAGCGGAAAGGATGCGCACGGACGACTGCTGATCGTCGGTGGAAATCGCCTGGTGCCCGGCGCAGGAGTGCTGTGCGCAACGGCCGCCCTGCGCAGCGGCGCCGGCCAGGTGCGGGTAGCGACCGTCGCCAGTGTCGCGCCTGGGCTTGCCTTGCTGATGCCGGAGGTGCTGGTCGTGCCGCTCGCCGAAAACCGCGACGGCGACTGCGCGCGAAGCTCCGTCCGCGAAGTGCAGCAACAGGTCGAAGGCATAGACGCGATCGTCGCGGGGCCCGGCATCCGTCCAGGCAGAGTCACCGGGGCGATCGGCAAGACTTTACTGGCGTCCGACCGGCCAATGGCGCTCGACGCCGGCCTGCTCCACGCCTTGCCGCCACTGGCCGCGCATTGCCGGAAGGCATCCGTTCCGCCGGTACTGCTTCCGCACTCGCGCGAAATGGCGGCGATGCTCGAGGTCGACGAGGACGAGGTCGAGGCGGACCCGCTGTCGGCGGCCCGCAACGCCGCCGAGCATTTCGGTGCGATCATCCTCGCCAAAGGCGCGGACAGCCATATCGCCGCGCCCGACGGCCGCGCCTGGACCTTCCGCGGCGGCGCTCCCGGGCTGGGCATTGCCGGCAGCGGCGACACGCTGGCGGGAATTGTCGGCGCGCTGCTCGCCCGCGGTGCGGACCCTCTCACAGCTTTGCTTTGGGGCGTGCTCCTGCACGGAGAAGCCGGGGAAGCCCTGTCGCGCAAGATCGGCCCGGTTGGCTTCCTGGCCCGCGAAATCCCGGGCGAAATCCCGGCGCTGCTCGACCTTTAGGCTTCGGGCCGCGAATAGCCTTCCAGCTCGTCGCCAATCAGCTGCACGACATGGATGACGTTGGTCGACCCCGTCGTCCCGAATGGAACGCCAGCCATCAACACCAGCCGGTCGCCGCCCTCGGCGATATGGTGGCGAAGCGCCATCCGTTTGGCTTTCGCGACCATTTCCTCGAAGCTTGCGACATCGCGCGTATGGACCGCGTGGACTCCCCACAGCAGCCCCAGCCGCCGCGCCGCTGCCTGCGACGAGGTCATCGCCAGGATCGGCACCGACGGCCGCTCCCGCGCGATCCGCCGCGCGGTCGAGCCGGAGCTGGTGTAGCAGACCATCGCCTTGGCCGAGATGGTGCGGGCGATCTGCCGTGCCGACCCGGCGAGCGCGTCGGCGGTCGTCGCCTCAAGCTCGGTCTGGGTGAAGTGGATCCGCGCCTCGTAGACTTGGTCGCGTTCGACGCTGCTGGCGATGCGGTCCATCATCTGCACCGACTCGCACGGATATTGGCCGGCCGCGCTTTCGGCCGAGAGCATCACCACATCGGCCCCGTCATAGATTGCGGTGGCGACATCGGTGACTTCGGCCCGCGTCGGCGAGGGCGAGCTGATCATCGATTCCAGCATCTGAGTCGCGACCACCACCGGCTTTCCGAACTGCCGCGCGCAGGCGACGATCCGGTTCTGCAGCGGTGGCACATCCTCGGGCGGAAGCTCGACTCCGAGATCGCCGCGGGCGACCATGACCCCGTCGGATAATTCGATGATCTCCGACAAGCGATCGATCGCGGCGGGCTTTTCGATCTTCGCCATCAGCGCCGCCTTGTCGCCGATCAGCGACCGAGCCTCCGCGACGTCCTCGGGACGCTGCACGAAGGAGAGCGCGATCCAGTCCGCCTTCTGATCGAGCGCGAAGATCAGGTCGGCGCGGTCTTTTTCGGTGAGCGCCGGGATCGGTACCACCACGCCCGGCACGTTGACGCCCTTGTGGTCGGAAACTCTCCCGCCGACCTGGATTTCGGTTACGATCCGGCGCTCCCCGGCCTCGAGCACCTTGAGCCGCACCTTGCCGTCGTCGATCAGCACCCGGTCGCCAACGCCGATGCTTTCGAACAACTCGGGGTGCGGCAGCTCGACTCGGCGTGAATTGCCAAGCGCGGTGTCGCCGTCGAGAACCAGCTGCTCGCCCTTGACGAGATCGGCGGACCCGCCCTTGAAATTGCCGACCCGAAGCTTGGGCCCCTGCAGGTCGAACAGGATCGTCGTCGGCCGCTTCAATTCCTTTTCCAGCGCCCGGATCGACTGCACCAGCTCGGCCTTTTGCGCCTGCTCACCGTGGCTCATGTTGATTCGGAAGGCGTCGGCGCCGAGTTGCATCAGGGTTCGAACCATGTCTGGACTGCTCGACACCGGGCCGAGCGTCGCCAGAATCTTCACCTTGCGCGATCGCGGCCTGAGAGATTCGCTTGCCATGCGGTCCTTCGCTGCTCCGAGGGGCTGTTGGAGGCCCGCCAATCAAGCCTGCCAATAGTCGATGGGTGTGACGGTTCAACCGGCTTGAGCCGGTTCTGCTCCTCGCCTAGAGCCGCGGCGGCAAATTCTTGCATTCACGGAGTAAAGCATGGCGGAGGGCACCGTCGCGGCAGATCAGCTGCGACTGTTTATCGAGCGTATCGAACGGCTTGAGGAAGAGAAAAAGGCGATCGCCGACGATGTCCGCGACGTCTATTCGGAGGCCAAGTCCAACGGCTATTGCGCCAAGACGATGCGCAAGGTGGTCGCGCTTCGGCGGATGGAAGCCCACGACCGCCAGGAGGCGGACGCGCTGATCGAAACCTATCGCGCTGCGCTCGGCCTCGGCTAAAGGTTCAGCGCGATGGCCGGTCACAGCAAATATAAGAACATCATGCACCGCAAGGGCGCGCAGGACAAAAAGCGCTCGACGATGTTCTCCAAACTGTCGCGCGAAATCACCGTCGCGGCGAAGATGGGGCTGCCCGATCCGGAGATGAATGCGCGGCTCCGCGCCGCGGTCCTTGCCGCCAAGGCGCAGTCGGTGCCCAAGGACAATATCCAGCGCTCGATCGACAAGGCGTCGAGCAGCGATGCCGAGAATTACGAGGAGATCCGCTACGAAGGCTTCGGCCCTGGCGGCGTGTCCCTGATCGTCGAAGCCTTGAGCGACAACCGCAACCGCACCGCCACCAACGTGCGTACGATCTTCTCCAAGAATGGCGGCAACCTCGGCGCCAGCGGCAGCGTCAGCCATGGCTTCGAGCGGGTCGGGCTGATCGAATATCCGGGCAGCGCCGGGGATTCCGACAAGGTGCTCGAAGCCGCGATCGAGGCCGGTGCCGACGACGTCGAGTCCGACGAAGACGGCCACCAGATCTGGACCAGCATCGAAACCTTGCACGAGGTCGCCAAGGCGCTGGAGCCGATGCTCGGCGAGTCGGAAGGGGCCAAGCTCGCGTGGAAGCCGTCGACGCAGGTCGAGGTCCGCGGCGACGATGCCGCCAGCCTGGTCAAGCTGATCGACGCGCTCGAGGATGACGACGACGTCCAGACCGTCTGGGGCAATTACGACGTGCCGGACGAGGAGCTGGAGCGGCTCGGCTGATCATTCTCGGCCTCGACCCCGGCCTCGGCACCACCGGGTGGGGGCTGATCCGGGCCGAGGGCAATCGCTTGAGCCACATCGCCAACGGTGAATTCAAGACCAATGCCTCGGCGCCGTTGCCCGAGCGTCTCGCGACCCTTGCCGACCAGCTTGAAGCGCTGCTTCGCGAACACTCGCCCGATGCTGCCGCGGTCGAAGAGGTGTTCGTCAACAAGAACCCGCAATCGACGCTCAAGCTCGGCCAGGCGCGCGGCGTTGCGTTGATGCTCGCCGCTCGATCCGGCATCGCCGTCGGCGAATATGCGCCGAGCCTGGTCAAGAAAGCCGTGGTCGGCACCGGTTCGGCGGAAAAGCCGCAGGTGCACGCAATGATCTCTCGGCTGCTGCCGGGAGCGAAGATTGCCGGCTCAGATGCCGCCGACGCGCTTGCCGTGGCAATCACCCACGCCCATCATCTCGCCACCCACTCCCGTTCGTCCCGAGCGTAGTCGAGGGGCGCTGGCACCACCCTCGCACTCACGCCCCTCGACTTCGCTCGGGACGAACGACTAGGTTCCTGCCCAGCATGATCGCCCGTCTCTCCGGAATCCTCGCTGAAGTCACCGCCGATTCCGCGGTCATCGACGTCGGCGGCGTCGGCTACCAGTTGCTCGCCAGCGCCCGAACCCTCGACGCCTTCGGTCCCGTTGGAAGCGATGTACTGGTTCTGACTGAACTGCAGGTGCGCGAAGACGCCTGGACCCTGTTCGGCTTCGGCTCGCCGGCCGAGCGCCACGCGTTTCGGGCGCTGACCAGCATCCAGGGCGTCGGCGGGCGGCTTGCGCTGGCCATCCTCTCGGCGCTTCCCCCGGAGGAGCTCGCCCGAGCCGCGGCCAATGGCGACAAGGCGTCGATCTCGCGCGCCAACGGCGTCGGCCCCAAGCTCGCGGCGCGCATCGCCAACGAGCTTCAAGGCAAGTTGACGCCCGGCCTCGCTGCCGGCCTCGGTGCTCCCGCACCACGCGCCGGGGCCGCGGCGGACGCCCTCTCCGCGCTCGGCAATCTCGGCTTCAAGCCCGCCGACGCCAGCGCCGCGGTCAATGCCGCCCAGGACGAACTTGGCGGCGACGCTTCGCTCGACGCCCTGGTCCGGCTGGCGCTGAAAAAAGCGGCGAAGTAAGGCAAGCGATGCTCGAGCAGCTTTCGCAGAGCCTGGTCCCGCCGGTCGTCATTGCGATCGAGCTGATCGGCGTGACGATCATCGCTGCGGGCGCGCTCGTTACGCTCGGCTTGCTCGCCTTCAACCTGGTCCGTCGCGAGCGCATCGAGAAAGCCGTCGGCGATTTCCGTACCGCGCTTGGCCGGGTGATCCTCGTCGGCCTCGAGTTCCTCGTCGCCGCGGACATCATCAACACCGTGGTCGTCGAGTTGACGCTCGAGAACGTCGCCTCGCTGGC
>JACCSV010000040.1 GCA_013812805.1 Sphingomonas sp.
AAATGCTGGGCGGCAGGGTGCGCGACAAGATCCGCGCCTACGCCTGGATCGGCGGCGATCGTCCCAACGAGATCGCCGCTGCGGCAACCGCCCGCCGCGACCAGGGCTTCTCGGCGGTCAAGATGAATGCCACCGCCGAGCTCGACTGGATGGGCACGCCCAAATTGTTCGACGAGGTTATCGAGCGGGTGCAGGCGGCGCAGGGTGCGGGGGTCGATGTCGGACTCGATTTCCACGGCCGTGTTCACCGGCCGCTGGCAAAGCAGCTGGCTAAGGCGCTCGAGCCCTTGGGCCTGCTGTTCATCGAAGAGCCGCTGCTGTCTGAGAATCCCGAAGGGCTCAAGCAGATCGCCGATCTGACCAGCACTCCGATCGCGCTTGGCGAGCGACTCTATTCGCGCTGGGACTTCAAGCCCTTCTTCGAGGCCGGCGCGGTCGACATCATCCAGCCCGATTTGAGCCACGCGGGCGGGATCCTCGAATGCCGAAAGATCGCGGCGATGGCGGAAGCCTATGACGTCGCGGTCGCGCCACATTGCCCGCTCGGACCGCTGGCGCTCGCTTCGTGCCTGCAGCTTGCCGCCTGCACGCCCAACGTCGCCATCCAGGAGATGAGCCTCGGCATCCACTACAACGTCGGCGCCGACCTCTTCAGCTATTGCGGCGATAAGGCCCAGCTTGCTCCGCAGGACGGCTTCCTGCCGATCCCGCAGGGACCGGGCCTGGGCATCGTCATCGACGAGGCTGCGGTGCGCGAATCGCACAAGGATCGCCACCGCTGGCGCAATCCCGTCTGGCGGCTGGGCGACGGCAGTTTTGCAGAATGGTAAGCGGCTGACCGGAGAGCGCGGTCAGGCCGCGCGGCGTTCCTTGCGCTTGCGCGAGCCCGCGCGCGCGTAGGGAAGCTTGTCGAGCTTGGTTCGAAGATCGTCGATTCCCGCATTCGCTTCCGAGACAACGGCGCCGGTGTAGCGGGTCTCGCACTCGGCTTCTTCGTGGGTTAGCTCACGCAAATAGGTGATCGTCAGCCTGCGGCCGAAAATGTCGTCGCCGCGCAGCTTCAGCTCCGGCTCTGCTTCGTTCGGCAGGCTGTTGCGGATCGCCGTCAGCACGTTGATCAGCGCCTCGAGCGAGGTGTAGTCGCTGATCTCGACGAAATCCTTTACGCGTCGGCCCATGATCCCACTCCCCGCGTCCCGGCGGATTGAATACCGTCCGCCCATTTGCGAGCGCAACGAATAATCTAGAATTATCCCCAGCGAAGTTTCGCTCGACTGAACAATCGTGAAAGCCGAGGTTTACGAGACCCAAGATGACACAGACCGTAACACTCGCAGCAGGCCCCCTCGAGCTTGAGCTTGCACCCGCGGTCGGCGGCGCAATCGCGCGCTTCGATCATGTCGAGGGCGCCCGGCGAACCCCGGTGCTGCGGCCGAGCCCGGCCCCGCTCGGTTCGGTCCTCGACGCCGCCTCGTTCCCGCTGGTGCCGTTCGTCAACCGGATCCGCGGCGGAACGTTCGACTTTCGCGGGCGGCAGGTCCGGCTCGCGCCCAATATGGCGGGCGACCCGAGCCCGCTCCACGGGCAGGGCTGGCTCGGTGCCTGGCAGGTTGAGCGGTCGACCGCGTGCGAGGCCGAACTGCTGTTCGAGCATGACGCCGGCGAGTGGCCGTGGAGCTACGAATCGCGACAGTTCTTTGCGCTCGGCGACGGCGGCCTCGACACGCGCATCACCTGCTCCAACATGGGCAGCGAGCCAATGCCGTGCGGGCTCGGTATCCATCCCTATTTCAACTGCACCGCCGCCACCCGCATCCGCACGCGGGTCGAGCACGTGTGGACAGTCGACGAGCATGTACTGCCAAATGGCAAAGTCCGTGCCAGCGGCCGCTACGACATCGCCGATTCACCCATCTGCAGCCGCGGCCTCGACAATGGCTATGGCGGCTGGAGCGGAAGCGCGCTGCTGAGCGACCCCGACTGGCCGTTCGACATCGTGCTGAGCTCGCCCGGCGTCCACTTCTTCCAGCTCTATTCGCCCGTGGCAGGGGGCATTTTCGTCGCCGAGCCGGTCAGTCACGCCAACGACGCTCTGTCAGCTTGCGAAGCCGACTGGGCGGAGCTCGGTATCCGTATCTTGGAGCCTGGACAGACGATGGAGCTGGCGGCGCGGATCCGGGTGCAGCCTAAAAAGCCGCCGGTCGGTTGAACGCCCGCTAAGCCGCCTCTATAGCCCGCTTCCGCTGCTCGCGCTCGCCCTTAGCCGGAAGGTCTGCGCGCTTGCACTCGGAGACGTGGGTGAGTGGCTGAA
>JACCSV010000075.1 GCA_013812805.1 Sphingomonas sp.
AGCAAAGGCGTGACGGTGAGGCCGATCGCGGTCACGATCTGCCAGAAAGCGGCGACCGAAGGCGCGATCAATTGCGCGGCCGATGCAGCCGCAAGGACGATCAATGTCGTTTCCGAAGGCGAGGCCATCAGCACGCCCGCCTCGGCCGCGACAGCCGGACGAGCGCCCGCGAGCCGGTGCAGAAGCACTCCGGTGACCAGCGCCTTGACGGTGAGCACCCCCAGGACCGCGGCAAGCAGGCTCTGCCAGTTCTCCGCGATCAGCCGCACGTCGAGGCTCATGCCGACGGTGATCAGGAAGATGCCGAGCCCGAGCCCGCGGATCGGCGCCGTCACTACCTCGACTTCGCCGCGATATTCGGTTTCGGCGATCAGGATTCCCGCGATCAGTGCTCCAAGCACTGGCGAGAAGCCGATCGCCGAAGTGACCAGGCTCGAGACGATCACCACCAGCAGGCATGCCGCCAGGAACAGCTCCGGGTTCTTGGTGCGCGCCGCCTGCGCGAACAGCCGCGGGAGGACCACGCGCCCGACCAGCAGCATTGCCACCGCGACTGCTCCGCCGACCGCCATGGTGCCGAGCAGCGAGCCGACCCCGCCGCCTGCGTGCGGCGCCATCGCACCCAGCGCGAAGACGATCGGAACGATCGCGACGTCCTCGAACAGCAACATGGCAAGCGCCGACCGCCCGACGGCGCTGTGCGTGCCGACCAGCGGCATGACGATCGCGGTCGAGGATAGCGACAGCGCGAGCCCAAGACCGATCGCTCCGGGCAGGCTCTGGCCAATCCAGTGCAGCGCGACGGCGATGATCGCGGCCGCGAGCAGAAGCTCGGCCGCTCCCACCCCGAACACCAGCTGCCGCATGCTCCACAGGCGGCGGAACGACAGCTCGAGGCCAATCGAGAAGAGCAGGAGCACGATCCCCAGTTCGGCAAAGGGCGCGATCGCCTCCGGGCTCGTAATCGTGACATAGTTGAGCCAGGGCTGATCGCCGCTGAGCGCTCCCAGGCCCGAGGGCCCGACGAGCACCCCGATCAGGATGAAGCCGATGATCGGGCTGATCCGGAACCGCGCGAACGCCGGAATGACGATCCCGGCGGCCCCGAGGATCACCAGTGCATCGCTGTAACCGGAAGTGCTGAACTCGGCTGGCGCCATGCTTCAGGCTTTAAGCAGGCGAGGGCGCTGCTGTCACCGACAAGGCAGCGCGGTCGCGGGACGGAAAATCATTTCGCTTCCATAATAGGATTTCGCCTGTCAGGCTTGCGGCGATGACCGCAGCTCCGTTGCAGACCGCCCGACGCTCAAGGCGGGGAGGTCCACGGTCCGTCGAAATGGCGCCTGAGTCAGTGACTTTAGTGACCTTAAGGCTCGTCAGGAGGGCCTTTCATGGCTGGTGGGCCTCGCTGTCAGGGGCGGGCCGGTTCGGGGTGGAGCGCCTTCGCCGCCGGCGCCGCCATCGCCTCCTCGAGGTTCCTGACGATTGCGTCGAAGAATTGCTCGGTGGTCATCCACGGCTGGTCGGGGCCGACGAGGATCGCCAGGTCCTTGGTCATGTGGCCGCTCTCGACGGTTTCGATACATACTCGCTCGAGAGTTTCGGCGAAGCGGACGACGTCGGGGGTGTCGTCGAACTTGCCGCGATATTTCAGCCCTTCCGCCCAGGCGAAGATCGAGGCGATCGGGTTGGTCGAGGTCGCCTTGCCAGCCTGGTGCATGCGATAATGGCGGGTGACCGTGCCGTGCGCGGCTTCGGCTTCGATGGTCTTGCCGTCAGGCGACATCAGCACCGACGTCATCAGCCCCAGCGAGCCGAAGCCCTGGGCGACCAGGTCCGACTGCACGTCGCCGTCGTAATTCTTGCACGCCCAGATGAAATTGCCGCTCCACTTGAGCGCGGACGCCACCATATCGTCAATCAGCCGGTGCTGATATTCTATGCCAGCCTCCTCGAATTGAGGCTTGAATTCGCTGTCGAATATCTCCTGGAAGATATCCTTGAACGTGCCGTCATAGGCTTTGAGGATGGTGTTCTTGGTCGAC
>JACCSV010000081.1 GCA_013812805.1 Sphingomonas sp.
GCCGTCGAGGTAATCGTCCCCGGCGCCGCCATTAAGCGTATCGATGCTGCCGCCCCAGCCACCATGTAGGAAATCATCGCCGTCCCCGCCATTCAGCGCATCTTCGCCGCCGCCGCCCTCGATCTGGCCCCCTCCAGGGTGTCGCTACCGCTGCCGCCCTGAAGCGTATCGTCACCTGTGCCGCCGCTCAGGCGGTCGTCGCCGCCGCCGCCGTTGACGGTGTCGTTGCCGCCGTTGGCCAATGCCGTGTCGTTGCCCGCGCCGAGCGTCAGTACGTCGTTGCCCGAGCCCAGGGCGATCCTGAATTCCTCGAAATTGACAACGGTGGTTCCGTCGACGAACTCGACAAGCGTCAGCGGGTTCGAGAGATCAGCGTTGATGCTGTCAGCGACAAGGTCAAACCTCAGGAACGCAGTGTCGAACCCTTGGCCCCCGTCCAGGTGGTCGATAGCGCCATCGTCGAGTTCAATTACACTGTAACCCCAAAAGTCATAGTCGGTTACGATGTCGTTGCCGTCACCTCCGCTGAGAGTGTCGGTGCCGGCCCCGCCCGCAAGCTCATCGTCTTCGATTCCGCCACTAATTTCGTCAGCGCCGTCCCCGCCGTAGAGTCTATCATATCCCGACCCGCCGATGAGCGAGTCGGCGCCGTCGCCGCCGCCAATGAAGTCGTTTCCGGCATCGCCGTTGAGCAGATCATTGCCGCCTCGTCCCGAAATGTAATCGTGTCCGTCGCCGCCAGACATGGCATCGTCGGAATAACTGCCGTCCAGATAGTCGTCGCCGGTGGTGCCTGTTTGCGAAAAGGGGCCGAGGCTCGCGACCGTATATGTGCCATCGGAGAATTCGATAGTCTCAACGTCAAGGATTTGGTCAACTTCGCCCGTGGTGGTGTTGGTCAGCCGCAGCCGTTCGAACTCCACTCCGAACGTATATTCCGCCCTGGTGCCGGAAAGCACGACCGTGTCGACGTCCGCGCCGCCGTAAATGTAATCGTCCCCCGACCCGCCGATCAGCCTGTCGTTGCCTGCCTCGCCGAAGAGTACGTCGTTGCCCGCGCCGCCATCAATGGTGTCGTTGCCGTCGTTGCCGTAAATGGTGTCGCTGGTGCTCGTACCGACAAGGCTATCGTCGTTGACAGTGCCGTTGATCGTGCCCATCCGCCGCTCCCCCACCGCTGCGCGCACGAGCCATGCCATCTTCGGAACGCAGGCGCGCGTCTGCACAACTCTATTTCAAAAAGTCCCCCGAGAAATTCGCCCCTTTAAGACTCAGAGCGAAGGGACGTATAGTTTATCATTCCTTATGGACTGTCAACACTCCGGGGCTTGATCTAGTTGTGATTGCATCGTTTTTTTGGAATGGCAGGCCCCCAGACACCGGCAAAAAGCGAATGTGCTCGCGCAGGCGAACTGGGAGCAGGAATGCGATACCGGACCCGCCCTTCGGCGCATTTCAATTGCCGAGGCTGATGTCCGCTTCGACCCATTGCGCGCACATCGGCGAAGCGCCGATCAACGGCTAAATATAGACGAAGTCCACGTTGGTGAGCGCGGTCCCCGCGGTAAAGTCCAGTACTTCAATGATGTAGGCATCGGCCGAAGTGGTGTCACCGTCGCTACGGGCGAGATTGGGACGAAATTATGGAATTATTCGCCGCAGGTAAATGTCCTCTTCCACCTAAATTGACGTTAGCCAGCCCTCACCACTTGACCCTGTCGCCCGCCTTCACACCCAATTGCGCGGCGCGCCCCCCGGCGATCTCGAGCACTGCGGACACCGGCTCGCCCGAAGGCACCATCTCCTGCGACAGCGGCACTGCGGTCGCGATCCTGGCGATGGTCCCGCCGGGGCGGATGAAAATTATGTCCAGCGGGATCAGGGTGTTTTCCATCCAGAACGAGGTCGGCTCGGGCGGGTCGTAGGGGAAGATCATGGCGCGGTCGGGAGCGATCGATTCGCGGAACATCATCCCGCGCTTCTGCTCATCGGGCGAACGCGCGACCTCGGCGATGAAGCGGTGGGTGCCGGTCGATGAGGTGATCGTCACCGGCACCTGCTCAAGCCCGCTCTCGGCGCGCCCAAGCGGAGCTTCGGGCGCCTTGGCGGTCGGAGCGCAGGCCGCAAGCGCGACGGCCAGGGCCAACGCAAGCGCCTTCACGACGGCAGCCGCATCTCGACGGCGGTCAGTCCCTTGGGCCCTTCCGCAATCCGCGCCTCCAGCAATTGCCCTTGCTGCACTTCGCCGACGCCGCTGGTGCGGGCGGTTTCCATGTGCACGAAAATGTCTTCGCCCTCGATCCCGGGGCGGAACAGGAAACCATAGCCCTTGCTGCGGTTGAACCATTTGACTTCGACCGGCTCGAACTCACCGGCGGCGGTGGCAAGCGGGTTGCGCGGCGGCGCGTCCTCGCGCGACCGCGGCGAGCGCGGCGGCGGGTCGCTTAAGCTGGCGTCGATCGCCAGCACCTTGGTCGCCTGCAGGCCGCGCTCGAGCCGGACGGCAACGCACTCGACCAGCGCGCCCTCGGGCAGGCTGCGCCGGCCGTGCTCGCGAAGCACGGTGAAATGGATGAGGATGTCGCCGTCGAGTTCGTCGCTGACGAGAAAGCCGAAGCCGCGAGTCGCGTCGAACCACTTCACCCGCGCGGTGACGGGTGCCAGCTCCGCCACCTCGGCCGAGTGCTCAGGTGCACCGACCGGTTGCGGCCCCTTGGCACGACCATGGTTCACTTCCAGTGCCTGTAACATGCGTCACTCTGTCGTTAAACCGACCCCTGTCCCCCTCGCTACCGCTTTTCTGCGAGTTCTTCGAGGACGAAGTTGGCCCCCGGCTCAAGGGCGACGATGGCCCGGGCAAGGCCGAACGCATGGCCGGCCCGGATCATCGCCGCGATTCCCCGCTCGCGCTCCGCCCGCTCGGCACGGCTGTCCGCGAACGGGCCGAGCCGGCGGCGACGGGCAAAGCGCAGCGCCGCTTCCACCCGCTCGGCCTCGGCCAGCTGGTGGGCGCCGGCCGAATCGGCTTCGCCGACGCCGGCCGAATGAAGGCTCTGGCGAACTCGCCTGGCGCCGTAGCCGCGAGCGCTCAACGAGCGGGTCTTGGCCAGCGCGTAAGCGGCATCGTCGATATAGCCGAGGCCTGCGAGCCGCTCGGCGATGGCGGCGACATCCGCCTCGCGCTCACCCGCCCACCCGCGCTCGCGAAGCTTGCGCCCGAGGTAAGCGATCAGCTTCGAACGGGTGGTTGCGAACCGGCCGACGTAGTGCAGCGCCAGCTCGTCGAGCTTGCCCTGATCGAGCGGCGGGCGCGGCTTGCGTGGCGAACGGGGCGGCATAGCGCCGTTTTTGTGCCACAGTCGCTGCCCATCACAAAGCCACCGAAACGCTCGCTGGGGGTTGAGGGGGATTTCGGCCAGTTAGAAGGTTTTTCAGGACAGCCGCGTGCTCGATCGCAACTCGACGACTTCAACCGACCTGGCGCCCCCCGGCGGCACCCCGACTGTCGACGACTTGCCACGCCGGGTCGCCGACTTCGCGACCGTCGGCGAAGCGCTCGACTATGCCGCCAGGGGTCGCCGCGGCCTCAATTTCCACGATGCCCGCGGCACCCTCGAGCGCGCTTACGCGTATTCCGAGCTGCGCGCGGACTCGGTCGCCGCGGCGCGCCGCTTCGTCACGCTCGGAATCAAGCCCGGCGACCGGATCGCGCTGATCGCCGAGACCGGCGCCGAGTTCGCCGCAGCTTTCTTCGGTGCAATCTATGCCGGCGCCTGGCCAGTGCCGTTGCCGCTGCCGACCAGCTTCGGCGGGCGCGACGCTTATGTCGAGCAATTGAAGCTGATGCTCAACAGCGGCGATCCGGGCCTGTTCCTCTATCCACCCGAGCTTGCCGCCTTCGCCGGCGACGCCGCCGCCCAGGTCGGCGTCGAAGCGCGCGACTGGGAGAGCCTCGGCGAAATTGCCCAGGCGGAGGGCGAGCTTCCCACGGCTGCCCCGGACGACATCGCGTATCTGCAATATTCGAGCGGATCGACCCGCTTTCCCCACGGAGTCGCCGTCACTCACCGCGGCCTGCTCGACAATCTTCGCGCGCACGCGCTCGCCGTCGAGATCGTGGACACGGACCGGGTCGTCTCCTGGCTGCCCTGGTATCACGACATGGGGCTGGTCGGCTGCCTGCTGTCGCCGATGGCCAGCCAGATGTCGGTCGATTATCTGAAGACCGAGGATTTCGCCCGCCGCCCGCTCGCCTGGCTCGACCTCGTCACTCGCAACCCCGGCACCACGCTCAGCTACTCGCCGACCTTCGGCTACGACATCTGCGCGCGCCGCACCTCGTCGCAGACCCGGGCCGGCGACCGCTTCGACCTGTCGCGCTGGCGGATCGCCGGCAACGGCGCCGACATGATCCGCCCCGACGTGATGCAGGCGTTCGTCGACGCCTTCGATGAAGCCGGCTTCAAGGCCAGCGCCTTCTGCCCCAGCTACGGCCTCGCCGAAGCGACTCTCGCCGTCTCGATGATGCCGCCGGGCGAAGGCATCCGCCTGGAGCTGGTCGAGGAGACCAAGCTTTTGGGCGATGATAGCGGCAGCGGCGAGCGGCCGCGCCGCTTCCGAGCGATCGTCAATTGCGGCAAGCCGGTCGAGGGCATGGAGGTCGAGGTCCGAGGGCCCGACGGCGAGCTCCTCCCCGACCGCGCCATCGGCCGAATATTCGCCCGCGGCTCTGCGATCATGGTCGGCTATTTCCGCGACGAGGAAGCGACCGCCGGCTGCCTCAGCGCCGACGGCTGGCTCGATACCGGCGACATGGGCTACGTCTCGCGCGGCTACATCTTCATCGTCGGCCGCGCCAAGGACATGATCATCATCAACGGCCGCAATTACTGGCCGCAGGACATCGAATGGGCGGTCGAGCAGCTGCCCGGCTTCAAGTCCGGCGACATCGCCGCCTTCGCTATCACCGGCCCCACCGGCGAGGAGACCCCGGCGGTGCTGGTCCACTGCCGGGTGTCGGACCCGCAAGAGCGCGGCCGCCTCCGCGACGACATCCGCGACCGAGTCCATGCGATCACCGGCATCCGCCCGGTGGTCGAGCTGGTCCCGCCGCGAACCCTGCCGCGCACCAGCTCCGGCAAGCTGTCGCGAACCAAGGCGCGGACGCTTTACCTGTCGGGCGAAATCCAGCCCTACGACATCGCTGCGTGAGCGACGAACGCTTCGACGCCACCGCCGGAGAGCTCGCACTGCAGCTGGGCACGTCGTTCGTCCTCGTCGCCCTGATGATCGTCATCCACAGCATTGGCCTCATCGAAATGTCGCGCCGGCTCCACCTCAAGCAGGAGGAGCTGGAGGGCCGCAATTTCGACTATAGCGCGGTGATGCTGATGGCCGGCTTGGGCTCGCTGCTGGTGACCCTGCACATCATCGAGATCGTCATCTTCGCCTTGTTTTACCTGAGTATCGGCGCGCTGACGTCGCTGGAGTCGGCGCTCTATTACTCGGCCACCGCTTATTCGACCCTGGGCGCGGCGACCCCCTTCTTTGCCCAGGAATGGCGCTTGGTCGGCGCCGTCGAGGCGCTGATGGGGTTCATCCTGATCGGCTGGTCGACGGCCTTCATGGTCAGCACAGTGGACCGGCTCCGGGGATAAGCCCCGCCGCAGGCACCCCACGGGCAGCCGATCAGTCTCCGCTCCTAGAGCGCACCTGAGCTACTGATCGGCGGCGAACGGCCCCAGCGCCGCGCGCAACGGGCCCAACCATTGCGCGTAGGGTCGCCACGTTCCCATCCCCTCGCGGTTGAGCGGCCGTCGCACCTGTTCGGAGCTTGGCGTGCGCACCGGCCGCCGGGACTCGTAAAATCGCAGGAGGGCTGGATCCCATTCCAGCCCGAGATAGGCGAGGACCCCCTGCAGCTCGGGCTGCGGATCTTCGACCAGCCGCTCGTAGCGGACGTGGTGGATCAGGCCGGGCGCAACCGCGTTGACATGGTCCATCAGCCGCACATAATCGACATAGCTGCGACCCATGCCCTCGAGCGAGAAGGACGCCGAATGGGCGCGGGAGAAATAATGGATGAAGTTCGAAAAGCAGCAATCCATCGCGTCGCGCCGGATCTCGATGAACTTGGCGTTGGGCAGGATCTGGCGGATGAACAGCACGTCGCTCCAGTTCATCGGCATCTTGTCGACGAAGATCCCGGCTTCGCCCTGCCGGTGGAGCGCGGCGCGCGCGAGATAATCGCGGCCCAGCGCTTCCCGTTCGGAGGGGCCGAGGTTGAGCACCACCTCCGGGACCCGCGCAGTGCCGCGCCTGGTATGCAGCTCCATCGTCGAGCGAAGCAAAGCGCGGATGTAGGGCAATTCGCCCACCGCTTCGATGTCCGGGTGGGTGTCCAGCATCTGTTCGAGCAGGGTCGATCCCGCCCGCGGCATGCTGATCAGGAACACCGGCACCGAACCGCCGCTGTCGGGCCCTGCGGTTTTGTCGAAAAAATCCCGGCCGAACAGGCGGATGAACTCGTCGACCTCGTCGCTCAGCTCCTCGGGCTTGTAGTTGATCGTCTCGGCGCGAAGCCGGTTGCCGGTTTCGAAGTGATGAAAGGCTTTTTGCGGGTCCGAACGGTCATGCCACGCGCGGCCAAGCGCGAAGTGGAGCGGGATGACGTTGAGCAGGTCGACGGCGCTGGCGCGGGCCTGCTCCATCGTTTCGATATCCGCGTCGGTGAGCACTCTCGACTTGATGCTCGCCATGCCCCACCAGGCATCGGCGCGCTCGGGGTCGATCGCGGCTGCCTTGCGATAGGCGGCGACGGCTTCGTCGGTGCGCCCGGCAGTGCGCAAGCTGTGCCCATAACCGATCCAAAAGTGGGGCTGGTCCGGCTGCGCCTCGACCAGCTTCTCATGAGCTTGCAGGGCTTCCGCATTGCGGCCAAGCTTGTCGAGGATCAGCGCCTTGGTCGCGCTGAGCTTCAAGTCCGGCGCTTCGCGCTCGATTGCCGTGAACGCCTCCAGCGCCTCGCCCAGACGCTCCTGCTGATTGACGGCCGAGGCGAGCTCCCGTCGCACCTCCAGCGAGTGGAGGCCGAGGGCGATCGCCCTGCGGAGGAATCGCTCCGCCTGCACCAGCGCCCCGGTGCCAAGTGCGATCGAGCCGAGCAGTGCAATGCCGCGGGGGTCGTCGCGGTTCTGGCGGAGATGCTCGATTGCATAGCGCGCAGCGGTATCGAACCGGCGCTCGGCCAGTTCCTTTGCCGCCATCGCCAGTCGCGGCGACGCCCGAAGAGTATCGGCCGCTACCACCTAATCATAACCGAGCAATCGTCGGAGGCCCGGAGCGGCAAAATCGACCAGCCGGCGATGCCTTTCCGGAAGGCTGTCGGGCAGCGCGATCGATACGCCGGTCAAATTTTCCCGGGCTGTCGAGCTTTGACGCCGGTCGGCGCCGGTGGTCACCCGCTCCCGCCA
>JACCSV010000091.1 GCA_013812805.1 Sphingomonas sp.
AGCCTCCAGACCCACAAATTGATTGGAATCCCCTGATGCACGAGCTGTGCAAGCAATTCCGGTTCGACTCCGCTCACACCTTGCAACGCGCGGTCGGGACCGAGTCCAGCCGCCGAATCCACGGCCATAGCTATCGCGCCGAAGTCGCAGTTCGAGGGGAGCCAGACTCGGACTCTGGAATGGTGCTCGACCTTGGTGAACTCGATCACGCGCTGGCGACCGCCCGTGACCGCCTCGACCACCACTTCCTCGACGAGGTCGAGGGTCTCGGCCCGGCGACGCTGGAGAACCTCGCGCGCTGGATCTGGCAGCAGCTCGAACCGCGTTGCCCCGGTCTGTGGCGAGTTACCGTCGCGCGCGACAGCAGCGGCGACAGCTGCAGCTACTTCGGCCGGGAATCCCCTTAGCCTTCGATGATGACCTTCGTCCCGATCTTCGTCATCGGGTAGAGCGTTTGCGCGAATTTCAGCGGCAGCCGGACGCAGCCGTGGCTTGCCGGATACCCCGGGTTCTTGCCGGCGTGGAAGGCGAGGCCCTTCTCGTCGTACATTTGCATGTAGGGCATCGGCGCATTGTCATATTTGCGGCTGAAGCCTTTCACCTTCTTCGTCCGCACCGCCCACAAGCCGAGCTGCGTTTCCTTGCCCTTCTTGCCGCTCGAGATGGTGGAGACGCCAACCAACTTGTCGCCCCGGTAGACGTAGAAAAGCTGGGTCAGCAGGTCGATTACAAACCTTGGTCTCGCCGGCCTTGGGGACGTCGGCGACCCAGCGATAGTCGCCCGGCCGCATGTTGAGCGGCCCGAAGATCGCGACGGCTTCCTTGTAGGCCGCCGGCGCATCGCCCTGGGTCCAGCGGTAGGGCGCCTCCTTGGCCACCGGCCGCGCAACATGCGCCACTCGTGCCGGCGGCTGCGGCGGAGTCGCGCAACTGGCGAGCAGCGCCGCGCCGGCAATCCCAACGATCCAATTCCTGATCCGCACCCGCACGTGCTCCCGCTCGCCTTCGGCCCGGTTCAAACAGCAGTTGCCGACGCAGGCAAGCCGGTAACGACACCGTAAACTGCAGTTTAACGCCATTCCTTCCAGACACTCATTCCCATTCAATGGTCCCAGGCGGCTTCGACGTATAATCGTACACCACGCGATTGATGCCCGGCACCTCGTTGACGATCCGCGTCGCTACGCGGCTGAGGAAGGCGCTGTCGAACGGATAAACGTCGGCGGTCATGCCATCGACGCTGGTCACGGCGCGAAGCGCGCAGACGCTGTCGTAGGTGCGAAAATCGCCCATCACCCCGACGGTGCGCACCGGCAGAAGCACCGCGAACGCCTGCCAGATCGCGTCGTACAGGCCGGCGCTGCGGATTTCCTCGAGGTAGACGGCGTCCGCCTTGCGCAGGATGTCGCAGCGTTCTTTTGTCACTTCGCCGGGGATGCGGATGGCGAGGCCGGGACCGGGGAAGGGGTGGCGGCCGACGAAGGCTTCCGGCAGACCCAGTTCGCGGCCGAGTTCGCGCACTTCGTCCTTGAACAATTCGCGAAGCGGCTCGACCAGCTTCATGTTCATCCGCTCGGGCAGCCCGCCGACATTGTGATGGCTCTTGATCGTCACCGACGGGCCGCCGGTGAAGCTGACGCTCTCGATCACGTCCGGATAAAGCGTGCCCTGGGCGAGGAAATCGGCGCCGCCGATTTTGCGTGCCTCCTCGTCGAACACGTCGATAAAGGTCTTCCCGATATACTTGCGCTTGGCTTCGGGGTCGGTGAGCCCCGCCAGCCCGTCTAGAAACAGGGCATCCGCGTCGACGTGGACCAGCGGGATGTTGTAGCTGTTGCGGAACAGGCTGACGACTTGGCTTGCCTCGCCCATCCGCATCAGCCCGTGTTCGACGAACACGCACGTCAATTGCTCGCCAATCGCTTCGTGGATCAGCACCGCGGCAACCGCGCTGTCGACGCCCCCGGACAAGCCGCAGATCACCCTGCCCTTGCCCACCTGCTCCCGGATCTCGGCGATCTTGGCGTCGCGGAACGCGCCCATCGTCCACGTCCCCGAGCAGCCGCAGATATGCCGAGCGAAGTTGGCGAGCAACTTGCCGCCGTCGGGCGTGTGCACGACCTCCGGATGGAACATCATCGAATAGCGGCGCTGTATCTCGTTGGTGGCGATCGCGAACGGCGCGCCTTCGGAAGCGGCGACCACCTCGAAGCCCGGCGCCAACGTCTCGACGCGGTCGCCGTGGCTCATCCACACCTGGTGCTTTTCGCCAACCCGCCAAAGCCCGTCGAACAGCGCCGAGGGTGCGACGATGTCGATGAAGGCGCGGCCGAACTCCTTGCTGTCCGACGTCACCACCTTGCCGCCGAGTTGATGGTGCAACGTCTGCTGCCCGTAGCAGATGCCGAGCAGCGGAACGCCGCTATCGAACAGCAATTGCGCCGCCCGCGGGCTGTCCTCCAGGGTCACTGATGCCGGCCCGCCGGAGAAGATCACGCCCTTGGGCGCCATCTGCCCGAACGCTTCTTCCGCCGAGTTGAACGGCGAGATCTCGCAATACACCCCCGCCTCGCGCACCCGCCGCGCGATCAGCTGAGTCACCTGGCTGCCGAAGTCGACGATGAGGATGGAATCGCCAGATGGAATGAGAGGCTGGACCGTCATGGCGGGGCGATAGGAACGGCGCGGAGCAGTGTAAAGCCGCGCCGAGGCGCACCGATTGAGCGCCGTGTCGAACTACCGCGGAGCGCCGCTAGCTCTATCTTAGAGGCTTTGGCGGGGAGTGCGTTTCATGAGTTGGCATATCGGTCGAACCGAAGCCTTGGCGGATCCGGTCGCGGCGCGGCTGAAGGCGCTCGACAAGCTGCGCGGGCTGGCCGAGCTCGACGACCCTGAAAGCGTGGTGGTGCCGATCCTGATCGACGCCATCCTGATGGCCGAATCCTACCGAGGGGCGCGCCACCAGATCACCTTCCTGCCGGAGCTGACCCGCAGCGTCGATCAGCTGATCCGCGAGCTCAACCTCGTTGAGACCACCAAGGAGTGGACCGACGCCTGATTGGCGCTAAGCTTGGCGGCATGACGGAAAAGTTCGAGCGGCACCGGCAGCCCTGGCGGCAGGACGAGATCCAGAAGCTGCACTTGCTCGCCGGCAAGAACATGTCGCTGCGCGCGATCGCCAAGGCGCTGACCCGGAGCGAGGAGTCGGTGCAGACCCGCGCCAGGGCGGACAAGCTCAAGATTTCGAAGCTGCGTTAGGGTCTACTCGAGGCGATGCTTCTCACTGAAACAAGCGCTGGGCGGTCGCCTTGGAAGCTGGCCGACGGATGGAACGAGCGCTTGCGCCACCTCCGCGCGAACTCTGGTCCTTAAGCGGAGTAGTCCTAGACTGGGCCCAGAAGCGCCCGAGGACCTGATCCAGCGACGCAGGCTCGAAGGGGTCCAGGCCGGAGCCTGGGAAAAGGCAAGTCTCGCCGAAGCGAAAACCGTCCTCGATCTCGTAAAAGTTGACCCGGAGATGGTCTTGATCGCCCGCCATCAGTTCTGCCGCAGTGAGCATTTCGGCAAGCCAGATGGGCCGCTGGATCGCCTCCACTGCAGACAAGTCGAGCCGTTCCCAGCTCCGGTCAAAGTAGACCCATCTATGGTCAGCATCGCGAT
>JACCSV010000103.1 GCA_013812805.1 Sphingomonas sp.
CTACGGCGAAGCGCATGGCGAGGCCGTTCATGCAATAGCGCTTGCCGGTCGGCTTGGGCCCATCGTCGAACACGTGCCCGAGATGGCCGCCGCAGCGGCGGCAATGAACTTCCGTCCGGGTTCCAAAGAGCCCCCGGTCCGGCTTCGTCCGAACCGCATTCGGGAGCGGCTTGAAAAAGCTCGGCCAGCCGGTCCCGCTCTCGAATTTCGCCGCGGAGCTGTAGACCGGCAAGGCGCAGCCGGCGCAGACATAGGTGCCTTTGCGCTTTTCCTGGTCGAGCGGCGAGGAACCGGCGCGCTCCGTATCCTCCTCCCGAAGCACGGCGTAGCGGGCAGGACCAAGTTGGCGCTTCCATTCGGCGGGGGTCTTCATCACCTCGAACCGTTCGACGCTGCGTGCCTCCCCGCGCTTGGCGCAGGCCGGCACGACGAGCGCGCCCAGCGCTGCCGCCGCCGTTCCGAGGAAAGATCTCTTGCTCAACTTTGTTTCCATCATTTGTCTCTCTCGTCTCATCCCAAGCTATTTCGGTGGAGGCCGCTTTCAGGTTACATCGCGAAAAGAGCGGAGGATTGTCTGACCATCGATGGCGGGAAAGCGGCCGACGAGGGCTGGGGCGAGCTTCTCGCTTCCGCGCAACAGGGCGACGCGTCAGCCTACCGCTTGTTCCTCACGTCGGTAACGCCATTCATCCGCGCCGTAGTGCGCAATCGCAGTCGGTGGACCGACGGGGTAGACGACGTCGTCCAGGATGCGCTCCTTACCGTCCACCGCGTTCGCCACACCTACGAGCCGGGGCGTCCGGTGAAGCCGTGGCTCGCCGCGATCGCGACTCGCCGCTCGATCGATGCGATGCGGCGGCGCGGCCGGATCGGCGCCCAGGAAGTGCATAATGATGCCGCTTATGAAACCTTTGCGGATCCTCAGGCGAACAAGGAGGAGGCCGGAGACCCGGCGCGGGCGCTCGCGCAGATGACGAGCGGGCTCTCACCGGGCCAAAAGGAGGCCGTAGAGTTGGTCAAGTTGCAGGAAATGTCGCTCGTGGAGGCATCCGCGGTCTCGGGCCAGTCGGTTGCCTCACTCAAGGTCAACATCCATCGCGCGATCAAAAAGATGCGGCTGATCCGTTCGAAGGCACCGCGCGAATGAGCCGGGTGGACGCGCTGATCGACACGCTGGCGGCAGACGCGCGTCCCGTGCGGCCGCTGAAGCCGCCGCTGACGCGAGCGGCGGGGTGGATCGGTGTCGTGGCGCTTCTCGGCGGCCTTGCCGTCTATCTGCTTTCGGATTTGCAGCGGCTGCCAAACCGCTACTCTGGCCGTGAAGAGATGCTGGCGCTCGAGATGTCGGCGATGCTGGCGACAGGCGTGCTTTCAATTGTCGGCGCCTTCTTCGTCGCGATACCTGGCTATTCCCGGCGCTGGCTGTTCGCCCCGATGGCACCATTCGTCGCCTGGATGCTGCTCAGCGGCGCCGGCTGCTACCGCGACCTGGTGCGCAACGGCTCGTCCGGTCTCGAGATCGGGCACAGCCTCGATTGCCTGATTTTCATTCTCGCGGTGAGCGTGGCAATCGGTCCGCCGCTGATCTGGCTTCTATCGCGAGCGCGGCCGATTGACCCACTTCCGGTGGCCGTGCTTGGGGGCCTCGGCGTTGCTGCTGTTGCAGCCTTCATTCTGCAATTCTTCCACCCGTTCGCAACGACCTTTGTGGATCTGGCCGTGCACCTGTTCGCAGTTGCGACCGTCGTCATCGCGGCCGCAATCTCGAACCGGCGCGCGCTCTCCCCAGCGTAACTTTCGCCGTCACGGCTGCGAAACATGCATCGGATCATCTGGAGAGCTCAATGCCAATCGCCCGCTTCGTCGCACTCGCTACCCTGGCCGGTTTTTCCATCGCAAGCCCCGCGCTTGCAGCAGATGCCAACAACCCGACCGTCGTTGAGCTATTCCAGAGCCAAGGCTGCTCGTCCTGCCCGCCTGCCAACGCGGTGCTAAACTCGATTGCAGGCCGGCCCGACGTGCTCGCGCTGAGCTTCGCCGTCACCTATTGGGACCGGCTTGGCTGGAAGGATATCTTCGCTCACCGGGCCTATACGGCGCGCCAGTGGGAATATTCGAAAGCAGGCAGGCGAGGCAACGTTTCAACGCCACAGATGATCATCAACGGCCGCGGCGTCTTGGTCGGCAGCAACAAGCGGCAAGTCGAAGCGGCCCTCCGGACTTACGAACGCACGGCTGCAGGCCCTTCGATCGCAGCCCGAGCAGGCAAGATCGCAGTTGCCGGAGCGCGCGCGGCAAGGCCGGCCAACGTCTGGCTGGTCCGCTACGATCCGCGCGTGAACAACGTGCCGATCCGCGCCGGCGAGAACGGCGGCCGCACTCTTCCACACCGCAATATCGTGCGCTCCATCCACCTGCTCGGCAAGTGGTCGGGGGGTGCAACCGCCTTCAACGTTCCGCCGGCCCGCAATAGCATCTACCAGAACGCTGTGCTGGTCCAGGACGGGCCCGGAGGCGCGATCCTCGCTGCTCGGAGGATCTGACCCGTGGGACATTTGCGAGCACCGGCGGTTGTTTGTGACGGCTCGGCTCCGAGCCCAGGTCGCCTGGGCCGGTGAAGCGCAAGAGCTACGGGAGGATCGCGCTCGTCCTGCTCCTGATCGGAGCAGTCGCCGCCTTTTTCCTCTTCGACCTTAGTTCGTACCTCAGCCTTGACGCGCTCAAGTCGCGGCAGGCGGAGCTCTCGGCATTCGTCGACACACGGCCGACCACCGCGATCGGCGTCTTTTTCTTCCTCTACATCGCGGTCACCGCGCTCTCGCTGCCCGGAGCCGCGATCATGACCTTGGCGGCGGGCGCGATCTTCGGCCTCGCACTCGGCACCGTGATCGTCTCTTTCGCCTCGGCGATCGGCGCGAGCCTTGCCTTCCTGTCGTCGCGCTACATTCTGCGCGGCTGGGTCAGGAGCCGGTTCGGCAAGCGCGTCGAAGCGATCGACAAGGGCATCGCCAAGGACGGAGCCTTCTATCTGCTGACCCTCCGGCTGATCCCCGCTTTCCCCTTCTTTCTCATCAACCTCGCGATGGGGCTGACGGCGATGCGGCTCGTAACTTTCTACCTCGTCAGCCAAGTCGGGATGCTCGCCGGAACCCTGGTCTATGTGAACGCGGGCACGCAGCTCGCCCGGATCGAGCGGACGTCGGACATCCTCTCTCCGGTGCTGATCGGCTCTCTGGTGCTGCTCGGAATTTTCCCGCTGGTCGCCAAGGCCATCGTCGGATGGTGGAGACGGCGCCAAGTTTACAAGCGATGGAAGCGGCCGCGGACGTTCGACCGCAACCTGATCGTTATCGGCGCGGGCGCCGGGGGCCTGGTCACCGCCTACATAGCGGCCACGGTGCGAGCCAAGGTGACCCTCGTCGAGGCCAACAAGATGGGCGGCGACTGCCTCAACACCGGCTGCGTGCCGTCGAAAGCGCTGATCCGCAGCGCCCGCGCCGCGCACGAGATGCGAACCGCTGCTGCCTATGGGCTCGACCCGGTCGAACCGAGCTTCCGCTTCCGCAACCTGATGGAGCGCATCGATGCGATCATCCGCGAGATCGAACCGAATGACAGCGTCGAGCGCTATACCGAGCTCGGCGTCGACGTCCGGCTTGGCTACGCCAAAATCATTGATCCTTGGACCGTGGAAATCGACGGGCAAACGTGCCTGACCACGCGCTCGATCGTGATCGCGGCCGGTGGCGAGCCCTTGGTCCCCGACATCCCCGGGCTCGCCTCGGTCGGCCATCTCACCAGCGACACGATGTGGGAAGCGCTGTCCGACCGCGACGAGCTGCCGCGGCGGATCGTCATCGTCGGCGGCGGTCCGATCGGCACCGAGATGGCGCAGGCCTTCGCCCGCCTCGGCGCGGAGGTGACGCAAGTCGAGTCTGGCCCGCGCATCCTCCCGCAGGAAGATGAGGACGTGTCCGCCTTCGTCGCCCAATTCCTGCGAACCGAGGGTGTCGACGTTCTGATCGGTCACGAAGCCGTCAGATGCGACGGAAAGACGCTGATCACGCGGTCGGATGGTGTTGAGCACGCCGTCGCGTTCGACGAGATCATCATCGCCGTCGGCCGCAAGGCGAGGCTCACCGGCTACGGGCTCGAGGAACTCGGGATCCCGACCGACCGAACCGTCGTGACCAACGACTATCTCGAAACGCTCTATCCGAACATCTTTGCAGCCGGTGACGTCGCCGGCCCCTACCAGTTCACCCACTTCGCCGCGCACCAGGCTTGGTATGCGGCGGTGAACGCCTTGTTCGGCGCGTTCCGCAAGTTTCGCACCGATTATTCGGTTCT
>JACCSV010000162.1 GCA_013812805.1 Sphingomonas sp.
AGCCCTTGGTCTCGCTGAACGGGATCGCCTCGATCCAGCCGATGACGTCGACATTGGGCGAGCGCGGGTCGCCGTAGGCGTTGATCCACTTGCGCGCATTGCCGGGGCCGGCGTTGTAGCTTGCGACGGCGAGCGGGACGTTGCCGTTCCAGGTGTTGAGCATGCGCTGGAAGTACGCCGAGCCGAGCATCACGTTGTAGCTTGGATCAGTGACCCGGCCAGGGTCGTAGCCGACGCCGAGCTTGCCGGCCTGTTCGCGCGCGGTTCCGGGCATCAGCTGCATCAGCCCGCGGGCGCCGGCGTGGCTCTGGGCGTACCGATCGAACGAGCTTTCCTGGCGGGTGATGCCGTGGGCCAACGACCAGATGTTGGGCGAAATCCGAGCCTGGTGGGTCGGATAGGCATCGCGGACGTAGAAGGCGGCGCCGTTGTTGCGGGCGCCGCGGGCGACCCAGACGGCGATGTCCTGGCGCCCGATCTGCCGCGACAGCTCCATCGCCAGCACCCGCTCGGCTGGGCTGGTCAGCGCTTCGCCAAGCGCCCGGGTGAACATCGAGCGTTCGGTCGTGTTGCCATAGCTGACCGCGTAACGGGTGGCTCGGGCCAGCCGGTTGTTGGCAAAGGCGTGGCGCGCCGGGTCGTTGGCGGGGATGATGCCGGTCGGCGGGGGAGCCGGCACGGCGCGGCCGAGCCGCTCGAGCGCGAGCTGGCCGTAGAATAGCTCGGGATAGCCGGCGGCGGTGTTGAGATAGGCGTTGGCCTGCGCCGGCTGGCGCGCGGCCAGCGATGCTCGGCCGGCCCAGTATTGACCCTTGGTCAGCACCTGCAGCGACTTGCCGCCACGCGAATAGCGGTCGAACATCGCGGTCGCTCCCGCCGGATTGTTGAGCCGGTCGAGCGCGGCGCGCCCGGCGAGCCAGGCGAGGCTGGTGTAATCGTCGCGAACGCCGAGCGGCTGGGTCGCAAGGTTGGTGCCTGGCGGAAGCGCATCGTCGATCTGGCGGGAGATATTGTAGGCGGAGCTCCACTGGCGGTCGGCGGCGGCGCCCTGGGCGAGGATCAGCAGCATCTCCAGCCAGCGCTCGGTGTCGGCCGGCTTGTGGGCGAAATTATGCGGCTGCGCGGCGAGCGAGCGGGCCAGCTGCTCGTTGCCGCCATCGCGAAGATAGCGGAGCCGGTCCATCAGCAGCCCGGCATCGGCGCTCATGCGGTGGGAAGCGGCGCGGAAGCGGGTTTCGGCGTCGGGGTAGCGCGCCTGCATCGCGACCCGGGCGCCGAACGCCGCCTGGCGGTCGGGAGTCGTGTAGGCGACCAGAGGCGCCGCCGATTGCGGGTTCTTGTCGAACAGCAGGGCGTCGACGCGGCGATTGTGGTCCTGCGGGGTCAGATAGGCGCCGAAGCGGGCGAGGAGGTTGGCGGCGTCGGCCGAGCCGAGGCTTGGCGATGCCCAGGCCTCCTTGAAGGCGGTAATAGCTTCCGCGCCGCGGCCGGTCGCCTGCAGCGCCTCGGCATAGCGCATATGGCCATTGCCGCTCTTCGGCTTCTCGATGCGGTAGAAGGCCAGCACCGTCGCCGGAAATTCGCCCGGGCGAATCGCCCGTTCGGCGGCGCGGCGCATGGTCGTCTCGGCCGGCCAGCCGGGATTGTAGTTCAGGAAATTGGCATATTGCGCGAAGCTGAAATTGCCGCCTTGCCGAAGCACGCGCCAGTCGCCGAACGACCGGCTGATGTCCGGCCCCGCGAGCGGCGACGGGCTCAGGTAAGTAGGAGCCAGCTGTGCGGACGCGGGCGCCGCGCAAAGCAGGATGACGGGAAGGAAACGTGCTGCAAGACCCATGCTGGACATAATGCAGTGACGCTCCTTATCAGGCCCTGAACGAGGATCGGCACAGTCCTTTCAAACCAACTCCCGGGGAGGTCGCAAGTTCATGTTTTTCGGCTCGATTCCGGCGCTGGTTACCCCCTTTTCCGAAGGCCGTGTCGCCGAGGACACGTTTGCCGAGCTGGTCGAGTGGCAGATCGGGGAGGGGAGCAATGGGCTAGTGCCCTGCGGGACCACCGGTGAGGTGGCGACGCTGACCGCCGACGAGCACCGGCGGGTGATCGAGATCACGGTCGAGGTGGCGAATGGCCGGGTGCCGGTGATCGCCGGCTGTGGGACTTATTCGACCGCTGCGTCGATCGAGCGGATGAAGGTCGCCAGGGACTTGGGTGCCGACGCGGCGCTGGCGGTCGCGCCTTACTACAACAAGCCGAGCCAGGCGGGGCTCGCTGCCCATTTTACCGCGCTTGCGCAAAGCTGCGACCTGCCGATCGTGGTCTACAACGTTCCGTCGCGCACCGTCGCCGACATTGCGGTCGAGACTCTGGCGGAAATCGCCAAGCTGCCGACCATCGTCGCGGTCAAGGACGCGACCGGCAACCTCGCGCGCGTCACCGCCCAGCGGCTCGCCTGCGGCGCCGACTTTTGCCAGCTGAGCGGCAACGACGACATGGCGCTCGGCTTCAACGCGATGGGCGGGGTAGGCTGTATCTCGGTCAGCGCCAACGTCGCGCCGAAACTTTGCGCTGAGTTTCAGAAGGCGATGATGGATAACCAATGGC
>JACCSV010000166.1 GCA_013812805.1 Sphingomonas sp.
CGTCGACCGGCGACATGGGGCTGGGCAAATATCGGATGAACGACATCGAGAGCTGGGTGCCGTCCTTGGGCAAGTACCGCGAGACCCACAGCTGCTCGACGCTCCACGACTGGCAGGCGCGGCGGGCGAACGTCCGCTACCGCGGCGCCGATGGAAAGGTGCGGTTCGCGCACACACTCAACAATACCGCGCTGGCATCCCCGCGAATCCTGGTGCCGCTGCTGGAGAACCATCAGACCGCCAACGGCCGGGTACGGCTGCCCCGGGCGCTGCAGGAATTGATGGGGAGCGAGCACCTCTGAGCGAGGACGGGGCACCGGGACGTTTGGCCCGGCTCAAGGAAGCCGCGGCGCTTGGCAGCCGGTTTTGGCGCGGCTTCGGGCACAAGGGGCCGCGCGGTCCCGCCGGCGGCCCGCCCGCGATCGTCATCCCCGGCTTCATCGCCGATGATCGCACAACGATGGAATTGCGCCGGGCGCTCGCCGAAGCAGGGTTTCGGGTACACCCGTGGCGGCAGGGGATGAACTGGGGCGCCCGCGCCGACACGCTCGAGCGGCTGAAGCGGGCGGTCGATTTGTGCGGGCATGACGAGCCGATGCTGATTGTCGGCTGGAGCCTTGGCGGCCTGTACGCGCGGGAGATCGCCCGCGCCGAGCCGGATCGGGTGCGGGCGGTGGTGACTTTGGGCTCGCCGGTGTGGGGCGACCGGCGCCGCTACACGAATGTGTGGAAGCTCTACGAGCGGGTCGCGGGGCACCCGGTCGACGATCCGCCGATTCCCGACAGCGAGGAGAAGCCGCCGGTGCCGACGCTGGCGATCTGGTCGCGGCGCGACGGGATCGTTGCCGCTCCCTCCGCGCGGGGGACGGAGGAAACCTGCGACAAGGCCGTAGAGGTCGATTCGACCCACATGGGCTTTGCCGTTTCGCGCAAGGGGACGCGCCTGGCGGTGGCGGAGATCCTGCGCTTTTTGGACGAGGCCGAGTCGCCGGCTTGACTCTTATCCCGGACTCGCGGGAATGAGAACAAAGGTAGAACATAAACTTTCGAGTCGTGTGGCGGCAGAGATTTCCCTTGTCGCCGGCGGAGGGCCTCGTGCGCCCTCCGATCCGGCAAGTTCCTCTCCAGCAATGGCTGGGGAGGGGAACCGCCCGAAGGGTGGTGGAGGGGTCATGCGCGGCGGACTCATACCCCTCCACCAGCCACTGCTGGGGAGGAATCCTACCCTTAGCGAAGTCTTTGCCGCGCACCCGCGCGATGGCGGCTGGGCGGGGTTCGTGGTGGCGCAACTCGATTCTGCGAAGCCGCTGCTGTGGGTGCAGGAGCGGATGGCGATCCTCGAAAGCGGGCGGATCCACCCGCCGGGGCTGGCTTTGCCCAACCTCATCCATGTCGAGGCGCGGGACGCCCGCTCCGCGCTGTGGGCAATGGAGGAGGGGCTAAGATGCGCTGGCCTCTCGGCAGTCATCGGCGAGGTCTGGGGCGACCCGGCAGCGCTCGATTTCACCGCGACGCGGCGGCTTGCGGTCGCCGCCGAGCGGTCTGGCGTGGCCGCCTTTTTGATTCGGCTCGGCGGCCACGCCAACTTGAGCGGCGCGCGGATGCGCTGGCGGATTGCAAGCATGCCGTCGCTCGCCAATCCGTTCGATGCGCGGGCGCCGGGGGCGAGCGCCTGGGATGCCGAGCTGTTCCGCGCCCGGGGAATGGCGCCCGGCCGCTGGAGCATCGCCGATGAGCCGCAAGCCGGATACCCGCATCGCCTGCGTCTCGCTGCCGCTGCTGGCGATCGAGTGCTGGGCGAAAAGCAGCGGCGAACCGGCTGACACTCCCGTTGTCCTGACGATCGAAGGCACGCATGGCCCGCTGATCCACGCCGTCACGGCATTGGCCGCGGAGCGCGGCGCTCGGCCCGGCACCCGGCTGGTTGATGCTCGGGCGCTCGATCCGGCCCTGGTCGCCATTTCCGCCGATCCGGCCGGCGACGAGGCTGCGGTTGGCAGGCTGGGACGCTGGGCGGGGCGCTGGGCACCTTTGGTCGAGGTCGACGGCCATTCCCTGAAGCTCGACATCACCGGCGCAGCGCATCTGTTCGGCGGCGAGCGCGCCTTGGCAAGTGACATCAGCGCCCGTTTCGCAGCCCTCGGGCTGACGGCGCGGGTGGCGATCGCCCCCACGCCGGGCGCCGCTTGGGCGCTGGCGCATTACGAGCGCTCACCCTCTACCGTCATGCCAAACGAAAAGGGACTAGCGGCGCGGCTCGCTCCCCTCCCCGTCGCTGCGCTGCGCCTGCCGCCGCCGGCGGTGCGGACGCTGGAGCGGCTCGGCCTCAAGACCATCGGCGCGCTTGCCGGGATCGAGCGGCGCTCGCTCGCACGGCGCTTTCGCGAAGCCGACAATCCGGTCGACGCGCTCGACCGCGCGCTCGGCCGCAAGCCCGACCCGCTGACTCCGACCCCCGCCGAGCAGCCGCCGCGAGCGACGATCCGCCTCGAAGAGCCGGTCGCCGATCCGTCTGCGGCCCTCCAGGCGCTGGAGATTCTGGTGCCGATGCTGGTGCGCGAACTTCAGCAGCGCCACCTCGGCGCTCGCCAGCTGGCGCTGACCGGATTCCGGGTCGACGGCAGCGTCGCGGTGGCATCGGTGGCGACGTCGATCGCGAGCCGCGAGCCGAAGCATCTGAAGCGCCTGCTCAG
>JACCSV010000189.1 GCA_013812805.1 Sphingomonas sp.
CTTCGCCCACGACATGCTCGCGCTCGGCGTGCACTTCGCCACGCCGCCGCTGCCAAGAGGCCCGGACGACTCCGGGCCGCCCACGGGGCGCTGCCTGATCCTCGTCACCCCCGACGCGCAACGGACGATGAATACCTGCCCGGGGGCGAGCCATGAACTTCGACCCGACTCGCTGGACGAGGAGCTGATCCGATCGGCGGCAGTGCTCTACCTCGAAGGCTATCTCTGGGGCCCCAAGCAGCCGCGCCGGACGATGCTCAAGGCAGCCGAGATCGCGCATCAGGCCGGACGGGCGGTGGCGTTCACCTTGTCGGAAAGCCTGTGCATCCCCGGCCGCCGCGAGGGCGTACAGGGAATGATCGATGCGGGGCTCGTCGACCTGCTGTTCGCCAACGAGGACGAGGCGCGGCACCTGACCGCCCGTGCCGATCTCGAAACCGCGCTCGACGAGCTTTCAACGAAGGTGAAGACGCTGGTCGTCACCCGCGGCGCGGCGGGAGCGATCGGCATCGACCACGGCAGCAGGGTCGAGATTCGCGCGGCTCCGGTTGACCGCGTCGTCGACACGACCGGCGCCGGGGACCTGTTCGCGGCGGGCTTCCTCGCCGCGCGCTCCCGCGGCCACCCTCTCGAACGCTGTCTCGAAACCGGCGCGCAGGCTGCGGCCGAAGTCATTTCCCACTTCGGCGCCCGGCCAGAAGCCGACTTGAAACAGCTGGTGAACCTCTGAGCGCGCTCGGCCAGGTCGCGGTTTATTGCGGGTCGGCGCCTGGCTCCGATCGCATATTCGGCGACTCGGCCCGGGCCACCGCCCGGGCGATGGTCAGCGAAGGCGTCGACCTCGTCTACGGCGGCGGCCGGCTGGGCTTGATGGGGGTAATCGCCGACACTGTCCTCGAGCTCGGCGGCCGGGTCTACGGGGTCATCCCGCACGCGCTCGTCGATCTCGAAGTCGCCCACGGCGGCCTCACCGAGCTTCACCGAGTCGCCACCATGCACGAGCGCAAGGCCAAGATGACCGACCTCGCCGACGCGTTTCTCGCGCTTCCCGGGGGCATCGGCACCCTCGACGAATTGTTCGAAGCATGGAGTTGGAACGCCCTTGGCTATCACGCCAAGCCGTTCTGCCTGCTCAACGTCGGCGGCTTCTTCGACGGGCTGATCACCTTTATCGATCATGCAACCGCCAGCGGTTTCCTGTCGGAGCAGCGCCGCAAGCAGATGCTCATCGCCGACTCGCCGGAGGAAGCACTCGCACTGTTGGACGAAGCCGCCGCAGCCGCTACGCAGGGCATGGTCTGGTAAGCCCCGGGGGCGTTTCGTGAACCAACTGCTGCTCAGTCTCGTCGGGATCCTTGTCATTCTCGGCATCGCCTTCGCGCTGTCGACGCATCGCCGCGCGATCCGCCTCCGCGTCGTCGGCCCTGCCTTCGCGCTGCAGGCGGTCATCGCCTGGCTGGTGCTGTGGACGAGCGGCGGCCGCGCCGTGATCAACTGGATGGCGACCGGCGTCTCAAACCTGCTCGGCTATGCCAACAAGGGCACCGAGTTCCTGTTCGGGCCGAGCGAAACCAACCCGCTCGCCAACACCTTCGCCATCGCCGCGCTGCCTGTGATCATCTTCTTCGCGGCGCTGGTCGCGATCCTTTATCACCTCGGCATCATGCAGCGCATCGTCCGCTGGGTCGGCGGAGCGATCGGCTGGGTCACCGGCATCAGTCGGGTCGAGTCGCTCGGGTCGGCCGCCAACATCTTCGTTGGCCAGTCGGAATCGCCGCTGGTCGTCCGCCCCTATCTCGCCGCGCTACCGCCGGCGCGGCTGTTCACCTTGATGACCGTCGGCATGGCCGGGGTCGCCGGCACCATCCTCGCCGCTTATGCAAGCCTGCTCGGCGAGCGGTACCTGCCTTACCTGCTCGCCGCCGCCTTCATGTCGGCCCCGGGCGGGATCCTGATGGCCAAGATCATCATGCCCGACGATCCGCCGGGCAAGGACGAGCTCCCGCTCGAAGGCGGCGACACCTCCGAGGAGCAGGTCGACGTCGCCGAGACCTTCGAGGAAGGCGAGCGACCCGCCAACGTCATCATGGCCGCCGCGCAGGGCGCGCAGACCGGCGTCAAGCTGGCCGTCGCGGTCGGCGCGATGGTGCTCGCCTTTGTTGCCCTTGTCGCGCTCGCCAACGGGCTGCTCGGCGGCCTTGGCAACATGGTCGGCGTGCCTGACCTCAGCTTCCAACGCCTTGTCGGCTACGTCTTCCAGCCGGTGATGTTCCTGATCGGCGTGCCATGGAGCGAAGCGGGGGTCGCCGGCGGCTTGTTCGGCACCAAGATCATCTTGAACGAATTTGTCGCCTTCATCGACCTGGGGCAGCTGGAACCGGGTGCGCTCAGCGACCGCAGCCGGGCGATCGTCACTTTCGCGCTGTGCGGCTTCGCCAATTTCAGCTCGATCGCGATCCAGATGGCGGTGACCGGCGGGCTCGCGCCCAACCAGCGGCCGGTGATCGCCCGCCTCGGCATCCGGGCGCTGATCGCGGGCAGCCTCGCCAACCTGATGAGCGCCGCGCTCGCCAGCCTGATGCTTCCGTAGAAGTAGTCATTGCGAGGAGCTGAGCGACGAAGCAATCCAGCGTTGCGCAACCGTTCTGGATTGCTTCGCTTCGCTCGCAATGACGGGTAAAGAGACTCTCATGGCTACACTTACCGACACAATCGCCTCCGTCAGCCTCAACGATGCTGATCGCGACCCCGCCGCTTTTTCCCAAAAGCTCGGCCGGAGCTTCGAGGAATATGGCTTTGCGATCATTGCCGACCACGGCATCCCCGACGCGCTGATCCGCGAGGCCGAGGACAAGGCCCGGTCGTTCTTCACCCTGCCGGACGAGGTGAAGCGCAGCTACCATCTCACCGGCGGCGGCGGTGCGCGCGGCTACACGCCATTCGGGATCGAGACCGCGAAGGGCGCAGCTGCCCACGATCTCAAGGAATTCTGGCACGTCGGGCGCGAGCTTGCCCCCGGCCACCCTTTCCGGGATCACATGCCCGACAATGTCTGGCCCGACGAGGTGCCAAGCTTCAAGGACACGTTCAGGCAGCTTTACGAAACCTTTGATCGCACGGGCCTCAAGATCCTGCGAGCGATCGCCCGATACCTGGGGGTCGACGAGAATTATTTCGTCGACACTGTCCGCGAGGGCAATTCGGTGATGCGGCTGCTTCACTATCCGCCGATCGAGGGCGAGCCCGGCAGCCACGTCCGCGCCGGAGCGCACGAGGACATCAACACGATCACGCTGCTGCTCGGCGCCGATGAGGCAGGGCTCGAGCTTCAGACAATGGACGGCCGCTGGATCCCGGTCTGCCCAAAGCCGGGCGAGCTGGTGGTCAACATCGGCGACATGCTGCAGCGGCTGACCAATGGCGTTCTCCGCTCGACCCCCCACCGGGTCGTCAACCCGCCGACCGAGCGCCGCCGCTTCTCGCGCTACTCGATGCCGTTTTTCCTGCATTTCCGCTCCGACTTCCTGGTCGAAGCGCTGCCCGGCACAGTGCCGGACGGCGAACAGCCCAAATGGCCCCCGATCACCTCCAATGATTACCTCCAGGAGCGCTTGCGCGAGATCAAGCTGAAGTAGGAGCCATTGGCCTTGCTCCGGCGAGTGCTCTTACCTGCCACGGCACCCTCCCAGGCGAAGCTTGGGCAAGCGGTGATTGGGTGCTACGGCGTTTCCCATGCTGACCATCAATGGAATTACAGTCCGCCTTGGCGGGCGGACGATACTCGACCGTGCGAGCGCCGCGATCCCGCCGCGGAGCCGGGTCGGGCTGATCGGCCGCAATGGCGCCGGCAAATCGACGCTGATGAAGGCGATCATCGGCCTGATCGATCCCGACGAGGGCGCGATCGAGCTGCCGCGGCGCACCCGGCTTGGCTATATCGCGCAGGAAGCGCCGGCCGGTGCTGCAAGCCCGTTCCAAACCGTGCTCGCTGCCGACACCGAGCGGGCGCGGCTGATCGACGAGAGCGAGACCTGCGACGACCCGCACCGGCTAGGCGACGTCCACGAACGCCTGCTGGCGATCGACGCCCACACCGCTCCGGCGCGCGCCGCCCGTATCCTGCTCGGCCTCGGCTTCGACGAGGAGATGCAGGGGCGGCCGCTGGATAGTTATTCGGGCGGATGGAAAATGCGCGTCGCGCTGGCCGCCTTGTTGTTTTCCCAGCCGGACCTGCTGTTGCTGGACGAGCCGTCGAACCATCTCGACCTTGAAGCGACGTTGTGGCTGGAGAACTTCCTCAAAAGCTACGCCGGGACCCTGGTGGTGATCAGCCACGAGCGCGACCTGCTCAACAACGTCGTCGACACCATCCTTCACCTCGAGCGCGGCAAGATCACGCTCTACACCGGCGGCTACGACAGCTTCGAGCGGCAGCGGGCGGAGCGGGCGGCGCAGGTCGCCGCGGCGCAGGCGGCGCAGAACGCGCAGCGGGCGCGGCTGCAGGACTATATCGCCCGCAACAGCGCGCGCGCATCGACCGCCAAGCAGGCGCAATCGCGGGCCAAGATGCTGGCCAAGATGCAGCCGATCGCTGCGCTTGCCGACGATCCCAGTCTGAGCTTCGACTTCCCGAACCCGGCGGAGCTCAAGCCGCCGCTGATCACTCTCGACATGGCTGCTGTCGGCTATGGCGAGACGCCGGTGCTCAGGCGGCTGAACCTGCGCATCGACCCGGATGACCGGATCGCGCTGCTCGGCCGCAACGGCAACGGCAAGACAACGCTGGCGCGACTGCTTGCGGCGCAGCTTCCGGCGATGGAAGGCAGCGTCAGCGCCTCGGGCAAGATGCGGGTCGGCTATTTCACCCAGTATCAGGTCGAGGAATTGCACGGCGACGACACGCCATTGCAGCACATGACCCGGGCGATGAGCAAAAGCACGCCTGGGGCAGTGCGCGCGCAGCTTGGCCGGTTCGGCTTTTCCGGCGACAAGGCAATGACCCTGGTGGCGAAGCTGTCGGGCGGCGAGCGAGCACGGCTGGCGCTGGCGCTGATCACCCGCGACGCGCCGCACCTGCTGATCCTCGACGAGCCCACCAACCACCTCGACGTCGATGCCCGCGAGGCACTGGTGCAGGCGCTGAACGGCTATGACGGCGCGGTGATCAT
>JACCSV010000215.1 GCA_013812805.1 Sphingomonas sp.
AGCGTCACGTCGGGCTTGCTCGCGCCCTTCCACGAGGTTCCGAACGGGGTCTCGATGGCGGCGCGATTGGCGGCGAGGACCGGCGCATATTGCTGATCGCGAAGCGCGTCGGAGCCGTCGACCAGCACTTGCGGGTCGGACAGGATGCCGGCGCGGACGATCCGGCTGCCGACCAGTTGCGGCGCGGCCAGCAGCAGCACCGCCGCCATCGCCGTTGCCCCAACCAGTCCGCCCAGGATCGCCACGCCTATTCCGCCCCGGCGGGGCGCTGGAGTGTCGCTCACCGCTTGTTCTTGTCCTTCTTCTTCAGCTCGGCACGTGACACCATGGCAATGTCCTGAGCTCGAAGATAGTCCGGGCTGCTTGCCGAAATGCCCTTCATCGCCGTCTCGGCATAGCGCAACGCCAGCTTTGGCTTGCCTTCCAAGTTGTTGCGCTCGGCCGTTGCAAGCGCCGCCCGGGGGCGATCGCCTTCGCGGTCGTAGATGATGCCGAGCTGGTACCAGGCGAAGGGATTCTCGTTGTCGCGGCCGACCGCGGCCTTGAGCACCTGTTTGGCCTCGGGGAAATAGCGGGCCTCGTCGGTAGCGATCAGCGCATGGCCGAGCATCGAGGCGATCAGCGGCGAGTCGCCGGACACGTCGGTCGCCTGACGAAGCGGCGCGATCGCTTCGGTCGGGCGCCCCGATTCCAGCAGGATCTGCCCCTTGAGCTCGAGGAAGAACGGGTCGGCGGGGTCGCGGGCGAGCAAAGCGTCGGCTTCGGACAGGGCTTTTTCGGGGTAGCCGCCGACATGATAGGCGTAGGCGCGCGCATAATGGGCCGGCACGCTCTGGTCGGATTCCGGATATTTGACCGTCGCCTGCTTTGGATTGACGAAGCCCTGGAGCTTGGCCCTGACCCGGTGGAAGCGCGCATCGAGCGTGGCGTCCGGTCCGCGGCCCCAGGCGGCGTCGTTCTTGAAAGTCTCGGTCAGTGCGGCGATGCGCTCGTTGGAAAGCGGGTGGGTGCGGTCGTAGCTGTCCTTGGCATAGACGGCGAGGCGATACTCCTGGTTCTGCAGCTTGCCGAAGAAGTCGAGCATGCCCTTGCCGCTGATGCCGGAGGCGGCGAGATACTTCGCGCCGGCCTGGTCGGCCGTGCTTTCCTGGGTTCGGCTAAAGGCTAGGAGGTTGCCCATCGCCGCGCGCTGACCGGCCATCATGATCGCAGTGCCGGCCTCGCCCGCGCCCGCGGCCATCGCCAGCGCGCCGAGCAGCAACGTAGCGATGGTAAGGCCGCTCGCCTGGCTCATCCCGCCCTGAAGCCGAATCGAATGGCCGCCCGCGACGTGGCCGAGCTCATGAGCGATCACGCCCTGCAGCTCGTTGACGTCCTTGGTCGCGAGGATCAGGCCGGAATGGATATAGACCCGCTGGCCGCTCGAGACGAAAGCGTTGATCTCGGGGTCGTTGACCAGGACCACGTCGACACTTGCCGGGTTGAGCCCGGCGGCCCTGATCAGCGGCCTGGAGATGTCGCGGAACAGAAGCTCCGCCTCGCTGTCGCGAAGGACGGTAGTGCGAGCTCCGTCCTCGTCCTCGTCCTGCGCTGCCGCGGGCGGCGCAAAGCCAAGCGTCAGCGCAAGCGCCAGCATGAGCATCCGCGCCCAGCGCGACAGCTTGAATATCATGGCGGCGCGATCACACCGCTGCCCTGAACCGGCGATGAAAGCGGCCGCGGCGAGGAGGAGGCTCACCCGAAGGTGCGCTGCCACCACCCGCGCCGAAGCTCACCGCCCGCCTCGCTGTCGGCCATTTCATAATCGGGCATCGGCGGGGCCGGCTCCGAATCGGCCTCTGCAGGTTCGGAAACAAGCTCGGCCGGAGCCGCCTTGCGCGAACGACGCCTGGGCTTGGGCCCCGCCGCCGGCTCCTCGGCGGCAGCCTGCGGTGCCGGTTCAGCGGGCTGCACGTCTTCGGCGACCGCGGCTGCGGGCTCTTCGCCCTTCTTACGGCGGCGGCTGCGCTTCTTCGGCTGCGCTTCGGGCGTGGCTTCGACCTCGGCGATCGGCGGCTCCAGGTCGATCGGCCGCTCCGCCATCGGCGAGCTGTCGGGCTCGACCGCCGGCGCCTCGGGCGCAGGCTTGGACCTCGGCCGGCGGCGGGTGCGCGACTTGGGGGCTTCCTCGGCCGCCGGTTCGGGCTGCATTTCCGCCTCTGCCGCCGGCTGGTCGCTCGACTCTCCGGCAACCTGCGGCTGGTCCTCGCCGGGGGTGGTGCCATCCGGACGCCGGCGTCCGCGTCCGCCGCGGCGGCGGCGGCGGCGCTTGCGCCGGCCGGCGTCGCCCTCGGCGTCGGATCGAGTTTCCGGCCGCTGATCGCGACGTCCACGGGCGGGAACCGGCTCCTCCTCGATGTCCTCAGGCTTTTCTTCTTTGCCTTCGTCCTCGAGCTCGTCGGCGATCTCCGTTTCGTCCTCGACCTCGATGGCGGGTTCAGCGGCCGGCTGGCTGGGTGCTTCGGGCCGCGGGCCGGAGCTTTCGACGCTCATCTTGGCGCCTTCGAACGCCTCGTCGATGGTGACTTCGATCGCCACGCCGTAGCGGCTTTCGATGTCCGCAAGCTCGGCGCGCTTCTTGTTGAGCAGATAGATTGCGGCCTCGCGCCCGGCGCGAAGCACGATCCGGTCGCCGCGGCCGCGCGCGGCCTCGTCCTCGATGATGCGAAGCGCCGACAGGCCTGACGACGATGCGGTCCGCATCAGCCCGCTGCCCTCGCAATGCGGGCAGGCCTTGGTCGATGCCTCGAGCACGCCGGTGCGCAGCCGCTGACGGCTCATTTCCATCAGCCCGAAGCTGGAGATGCGGCCGATCTGGATCCGCGCCCGATCGTTCTTGAGCGCCTCCTTCATCGCTTTCTCGACTTTGCGGACGTGGCCCGACTGCTCCATGTCGATGAAGTCGATGACGATCAGCCCGGCCATGTCGCGAAGCCTCAGCTGGCGGGCGATTTCCGCGGCCGCCTCGAGGTTGGTGGCAAATGCCGTCTGCTCGATATTATGCTCGCGGGTGGAGCGCCCCGAGTTAATGTCGATCGAGACCAGGGCCTCGGTCGGGTTGATCACCAGATAGCCGCCGGACTTCAGCTGCACCAGCGGCTGGTACATAGCCGACAATTGGTCCTCGGCGCCGTAGCGCTGGAACAGAGGCGTGGTCTCGACATGCTGCTTCACGCGCCGGACGTGGCTCGGCATCAGCAGCTTCATGAAGCCGCGCGCCGCCTTGTAGCCCTCGTCGCCCTCGACGATCACCTCGTCGATTTCGCGGTTGTAGAGGTCGCGGATCGCCCGCTTGATGAGGTCGCTGTCGCGGTAAATCAGCGCTGGAGCGCTGCTTCCGAGCGTCT
>JACCSV010000226.1 GCA_013812805.1 Sphingomonas sp.
CGGTTGTTGCGGTTGATGACGCGACGATACAAATCGTTGAGGTCCGAGGTCGCAAAGCGGCCGCCGTCGAGCGGCACCAGCGGTCGAAGCTCGGGCGGAATCACCGGAATGACTTCCAGGATCATCCACTCGGGCCGGTTGCCCGATTCCAGAAAGCTCTCGACGACCTTGAGGCGCTTGATGATCTTCTTGGGCTTGAGCTCCGACTTGGTGATCGCGAGCTCGTCGAGCAGCGCCTTGCGCTCGCCTTCGAGGTCCAGGTCGATCAGCATGTGGCGGACTGCCTCGGCGCCGATCCCGGCAGTAAAGGCGTCCTCGCCATATTCATCCTGCGCTTCGAGCAGCTCGTCCTCGGTCAGCAGCTGGAACTTCTCGAGCGCGGTGAGGCCGGGCTCGGTGACGACATAGCTTTCGAAATAGAGCACCCGCTCGAGCTGCTTGAGCTGCATGTCGAGCAGCAGTCCGATGCGGCTCGGAAGCGACTTCAAAAACCAGATGTGAGCGACCGGCGCGGCCAGCTCGATATGGCCCATGCGCTCGCGGCGGACCTTCGAGACGGTGACCTCGACGCCGCACTTTTCGCAGACAATACCCTTATATTTCATTCGCTTGTACTTGCCGCACAAGCATTCGTAATCCTTGATCGGGCCGAAAATCCGGGCGCAGAACAGGCCGTCACGCTCGGGCTTGAACGTCCGGTAGTTGATGGTCTCGGGCTTCTTGATCTCGCCGAACGACCAGCTGCGGATTTTGTCCGGCGAAGCGATGCCGATGCGGATCTGGTCGAACGTCTCCGGCTTGGCGATCGGATTGGCGAATGGGGTCAGCTCGTTCATCTTTTTAACTCCAGTTCCCCTCCCGCTGGCGGGAGGGGTTAGGGGAGGGAATGTCGTGGCGGAGGAACAGGCCCTCCCCCGACCCCTCCCGAAAGCGGGAGGGGGGAAGTCCACTATTCGGCGGCGATCGGGAGCGGCTCCCCATCGGCGTCGGTCTTGATCGAATCGAGCTCGACGTTGAGGCCAAGGCTGCGCATTTCCTTGACCAGCACGTTGAAGCTTTCCGGGATGCCGGCCTCGAACGTGTCGTCGCCCTTGACGATCGCTTCGTAGACCTTGGTCCGGCCGATGACGTCGTCCGACTTCACCGTCAGCATTTCCTGAAGCGTGTAGGCGGCGCCGTAAGCCTGCAGCGCCCACACCTCCATCTCGCCAAAGCGCTGGCCGCCGAACTGCGCCTTGCCGCCGAGCGGCTGCTGGGTGACGAGGCTGTACGGGCCGATCGAGCGCGCGTGGATCTTGTCGTCGACAAGGTGGTGGAGCTTGAGCATGTAGATGTAGCCGACGGTCACCTTGCGGTCGAACGGAGTGCCGGTGCGGCCGTCGAACAGGGTCACCTGCCCGGACGGGTCGAGCCCGGCCATTTCGAGCATATCGGCCACATCGGATTCGCGGGCGCCGTCGAACACCGGCGTTCCCATCGGGATTCCGCCGACCAGGTTGCGGGCAAGCTCAGTGACTCCGGCATCGTCGCGAGCGTCGATGTCCTTGGCATAATTGGGACCGTAGATGTCCTTGAGCTTGGTCCGCAGCGCCTTGCCGTCCTTGCCGGCAACGTCCTTGCCGCGCTCGTACATGCCCTCCAGCATCTCTTGGATCTGCTGGCCAAGGCCCCGCGCTGCCCAGCCAAGGTGGGTCTCGAAGATCTGGCCGACGTTCATCCGGCTCGGCACGCCCAACGGATTGAGCACGATGTCGACCGGGGTCCCGTCCTCGAGGAACGGCATGTCCTCGTTGGGCAGGATGCGGCTGATCACGCCCTTGTTGCCGTGGCGGCCGGCCATCTTGTCGCCCGGCTGCAGCTTGCGCTTCACCGCAACGAACACCTTGACCATCTTGAGGACGCCCGGCGGCAGCTCGTCGCCGCGCTCGAGCTTCTCGACGCGGTCCTCGAAGCGGCGGCTGATGACGTTGGCGGCCTCGTCATACTGGGCCTTGAGCGCCT
>JACCSV010000228.1 GCA_013812805.1 Sphingomonas sp.
CCTCCGAAAGACGCACATTGCGGGGCACCACCGTGTCGAATACCGCCTTGCCGAGGCAGGCTCGGACGTCGTCGGCGACCTGCTGCGACAGCCGATTGCGGCGATCGAACATGGTCAGCGCGACGCCTAGAATGGCGAGCGACGGGTTGAAGGCGACCCGAATTCGCTCGACCGTCTGGAACAGCTGGCTAAGCCCCTCCAGAGCAAAGAACTCGCACTGCAGCGGCACCAGCAGATGTCGGGCGGCGACGAGGCCGTTGACGGTCAGCAGTCCCAGCGACGGCGGACAGTCGAACAAGGCGATGTCCCAGCGACCCGGAGGAGCGGCGTCCAGCGCTTGCTCCAGCCGGTGGGCACGGTCGTCGAGTGTGACCATCTCGACCTCGGCGCCGGAGAGGTCGACGGTCGCCGGGAGCAGGTCCAGACGCGGCACCCGGGTCGGAATCGCGCTTTCCACCACCGTCGCCGCGCCGATCAGCACGTCATAGCTTGATCGCTCGCGCTTCGACTGCGGGACGCCCAACCCGGTGGAGGCATTGCCCTGCGGGTCGAGGTCGACCAGCAACACTTTCCAGCCGACCGCCGCCAAGGCCGTGGCAAGGTTGATGCACGTCGTGGTCTTGCCGACCCCACCCTTCTGGTTCGCTACCGCGACCCGGATCATCTCTTCCCCTTCGCCTTCACGCGCCGAAGCAGCAGGATCTCGGACTCGGGATCGGTGCGGCTCGGCACGCTCTGCGCCTCACACTGCCAGCTTCGCCGCGCTTCATCCAGTTCCGAACGGGCGCTGCGGCCTTTGGGGAGCACCCAGATGCTGTTTTTTGTGGACAGATGCGTGGACAACTCCAGGAACCGGTCGAGCCGAGCCACTGCCCGGGCAGTGATTACGTCGAACTGGCCGGCCGCTTTCTCCGCCTTGGCAGCGAGCACGGTAACCCGGTCGGCAAGGCCGAGTTCGGCGACCGCCCGCTCAAGGAAATTCGCCCGCAAACGCCTTGGTTCCACAAGCAGAATCGGGCCTTCACACAGAGCCGCCACGACGAGGCCGGGAAGCCCCGCGCCGGCACCAATGTCGATCCACGCCGCCCCCGCATGAGGCTCGTAACGGACGAGCTGCGCCGAATCGAGGATATGACGCTCCCACAGGTTGTGGATAGTCGATGCTGCAACGAGGTTTTGACGGGTCGCTTCTTCGCGCAAAAGCGCTGCGAAGCGCTCGAGGAGCTCGAATGTTTCACGTGGAACATCGCGACCTGCGGTCTCCTCTAGCTGTTCGATCATGCAGCGCGCCGGCTGGCGGCGACATGCAATGCCGACAGGGCGGCGGGAGTGACGCCGGCGATCCGGGAGGCCTGGTCCAGCGTCTCCGGCCGAGCCGCCGACAGGCGCTCCACCATTTCCGCCGACAATCCGGGTACCTTCGAATAGTCCAGCGTCGACTCCAGCCGAATTGCAGTGTCGCGCTTCACGTGCTCCCATTCGCGTCGCTGGCGGTCGACATAGGGCGCGTAAAGCGCGTCGGCCCTGCCCTCGTCGCTTTCGGCCCAGGCGCCGCGCTGGCGCCGCTCGAAGTGGTCGGCGATATGCCGTCGGCGGGGTTCGGCCACGCATGCGGCGGCCAGCGCTGTCTCGCCGAGGCGGGTTGTCGCATTATCGGCGCGCAGCGACAGTCGGTGCTCCGCCCGTGCCGTCATCATCCGGTAGGGCTCGTTGACCCCCTGCAGAGTGAGGTCGTCCGTCATGACGCCAATGTAGCTGGTGCGGCGATCGAAGTGGGCCGGGTCCAGCTCCATCGCATGCGCGGCGGCGTTGAGCCCGGCGACGAGCCCCTGGGCGGCGGCCTCTTCATAGCCGGTCGTGCCGTTGATCTGCCCGGCAAGGAACAGCCCGGCGATTTCCCGCACCTCCAGCGTCGAGCCGAGGCGGCGGGGGTCGACGAACTCATATTCCACTGCGTAGCCGGGAGCGGCGATGGCGGCGCGCTCCAACCCGGGGATCGAAGCAACGAACTGCTG
>JACCSV010000240.1 GCA_013812805.1 Sphingomonas sp.
GCATTGCACCGCCTGCCTACGGTATTCGTCGATCTGCGATGCGACCTTCGCGTTGGCCAAACCGCTCGCCTCCTCGCGAACGCGAATGAAAGCACAAAGCTTTCGAAATGAACAGTTGCGCGGCGGCCTCACTGAACCTGTCTTCGCGCTTGCACAAGTGTGGGGCATCGCCCCATGTTAGGCACGTGCTTCGACAGTATGAGCTAATCGAGAAGGTCCGCTCCTACGATCCGGACGCCGACGAGGGGATGATCAACCGCGCCTACGTCTTCTCGATGAAGGCGCACGGCGCCCAGGTCCGCGCCAGCGGCGACCCTTATTTCAGCCACCCGATCGAGGTCGCGGGAATTCTCACGGATCTGAAGCTCGACGACGAGACGATCGTCACCGCCATCCTCCACGACACGATCGAGGACACGCTCGCCACTCCGGAGGAGATCGAGAAATTGTTTGGGCCGCACATCGCGCGGCTGGTCGACGGAGTGACCAAGCTCAGCAAGATCGAGGCGCAGTCGGAAAGCGAGCGCGCGGCGGAGAATCTGCGCAAGTTCCTGCTCGCTCTGTCGGATGACATCCGAGTGCTGCTGGTCAAGCTCGCCGACCGGCTGCACAACATGCGCACGCTCCACCACATCGCGTCGGACGAGAAGCGCCGGCGGATCGCGCGCGAGACGATGGATATCTACGCGCCGCTGGCCGAGCGCATCGGCATGTACGAGATGATGAACGAGATGCAGTCGCTGGCCTTCCAGGTGCTGGAGCCGGACGCCTACGCGTCGATCACCCGCCGGCTCGAGCAGCTCAAGCGCGAGGGCGGCGACCTCGTCAACCGAATCGGCCTGGGATTGCAGCTCTACCTTGCCGACAACGGCCTCGATGCGACCGTCACCGGGCGGCAGAAGCATCCTTTCTCGATCTGGAAGAAGATGGCCGAGCGGCACATCAGCTTCGAGCAATTGTCGGACGTGATGGCCTTCCGGGTGATCGTCGAAAGCAATGAGGATTGCTACCGGGCGCTCGGCCTGATCCATCAGCGCTGGCCGATGGTCCCGGGCCGGTTCAAGGATTATCTCTCGACGCCCAAGCGCAACGGCTACCGGTCGGTCCACACGTCGGTGATCCACGATGCAAAGATGCGGATCGAAATCCAGATCCGCACGCGCACGATGCACGAGCAGGCCGAGCGCGGGCTCGCCGCGCACTGGGCGTACAAGGAGCGCAAGCCCGGCGCCGACATCAAGGTGCCGTGGATCGACGATCTGGTCGAGATCCTCGACCATGCGGCGAGCCCCGAGGAGCTGCTCGAGCACACCCGGATGGCGATGTACCAGGACCGGATCTTCGCCTTCACCCCGAAGGGCGAGCTGATCCAGCTGCCCAAGGGCGCGACTCCGGTCGACTTCGCTTATGCAGTGCACACCGATCTTGGCGACCGCACCGTCGGAGCCAAGGTCAACGGGCGAGTGGTGCCGCTCCGAACCATCCTCGAGAACGGCGACCAGGTCGAAATCCTCGCGTCGGAAGCCCAGCACCCGCAGCCGTCATGGCTGCGCTTCGTGGTTACCGGCAAGGCGCGCTCGGGCGTGCGCCGCTTCGTCCGCCACAAGGAGCGCGACGAGACGATCGAGCTCGGCCGCAAGATCTACGACGAGATCGTCGAGCGGCTTCCCGCGCTGCTCGACAAGGATGCGGCTCGGCAGGCGTTGAAACGCCTCAAGATCGAGAGCGAGGACGAACTGATGACCGCAATCGCCCGCAAGCGGGTGAGCGACGAGCAGGTGATGGAAGCGCTGATGCCCGGGTCGGCCGGCGGCGACGTCACTCCGCGCCCTCTGCCGCAGCAAACGGCTATCTCGATCAAGGGGCTGACGGCCGGCGTCGCCTACCATTTGGCGACCTGCTGCCATCCGATCCCGGGCGATCGAATTGTCGGCCTGAGGCGCGAGGACGAGGAGATCGAGGTTCACGTGATCGGCTGCGACACGCTCGCCAGCGGGATCGACGCCGACTGGCTCGACCTCGCCTGGGGCGAGGGCTCGGACGGCGGCGCGGCGCGGCTGGTCGTGATCCTTCGCGACGTACCCGGAGCGCTCGGCGCAATGGCCAGCATCCTGGGCAAGAAGCACGCGAACATCGTCAACCTCGCGCTGGTCCACCGCGACGGAAGCTTCCAGACCTTCCACCTCGACGTCGAGGTTCACGACCTCGCCCACCTCCACACGATCATCGCCGCGTTGCGCGATGCCGATCCGGTGTCGAGCGTCGAGCGGATCTAGGCGGTAGCGCGCTGCTCCCGCGCGCCGAGGGCGGCAAGCACCGCCAGAGTGACGAGGTCCGACGCGCTCGCGGTCATCGGCGCGATCTGCACCGGCAGCTCGAGCCCGAGGATATAGGGCCCGAGCACGCTTTCCCCGCCCAGCTCCTTCAGCATCTTCGCCGTCAGGTTCGCTGACTGGAGGCCAGGCATCACCAGCACGTTCGCCGATCCCGAGAGGCGGCTGAACGGGTAGAAGCGCTTCTGCATCTCGTAGTTGAGGGCCACGTCGGGTCCCATCTCCCCTTCATATTCGAAATCGCAGTTCAGTCCGTCCAACAGCTTCACCGCCCCGCGCAGATGCTCGATATGCGTGCCCGGCGGGTTGCCGAAGGTGGTGTAGGAGGTGAAAGCGATGCGCGGCTCGAGCCC
>JACCSV010000322.1 GCA_013812805.1 Sphingomonas sp.
CCAACTTCATCAATGCCCAGCTGTCCGGGATGACCCTGGCCGAAGCCGAGGCTCGGCTGCGCATCGAAATTCGCGAGCGGCGTGAGGCGCTCGACACCGTTGCCGCTGAACTGATCGCCTCGGGCCTGGCCGCGTGGACGGAGGATCATGCGCGGCGGCCGGTGCTGATCGTCCGCGGCCAGGCCAACCTCATCGACGAGAGCGCCGCCGAAGACCTCGACCGGGTGCGGCGGCTGCTCGACGAGCTGGAGAACCGCCAGGAGATCGTGCGGCTGCTGGGAAGCGCCCAAGAGGGGCCGGGGTGCCGGATTTTCATCGGCAGCGAGAACCGGATGTTCGCCTTGTCCGGCTCGTCGGTGATCGCCGCCCCGTACCGCGGGAGCCAGGGGCAAGTGGTGGGCGTTGTCGGGGTTATCGGGCCGACGCGGTTGAACTATGCGCGGGTGGTACCCATGGTGGATTTGACCGCCAAGGCACTAACGAGATTGATGGGATGATGCAGGAAGAAGATGAGCTTCACGGGGCTGCGAGCGAGACCGCCGACGAGGCACCCGACCTTGCCGAGCACGACATTGTCGGGGAGCTTCAGAAGGCGCTCGACGAGGCCAACAGCAAGGCGCTGTATGCGGCGGCGGAGACCCAGAACGTCCGCCGGCGCCTGGAGGCCGAAAAGCAGCAGGCGGCGTCCTATGCGTCCGCCGCATTCGCTCGCGACATGCTGGCGATCAAGGACCACCTCGATCGGGCCCTTGCCGCGGTCAGCGAAGAGCTTCGCGCCGACAAGGTCGCAAGCAACTTCCTCGCCGGCATCGAATCCACCTCGCGCGAGCTTGATTCGGTGTTTGCCCGCAACGGCGTGGTCCGGATCGACGCGATCGGCCAGCGGCTCGACCCGCACAAGCACCAGGCGATGATGGAAGTGCCTTCGGACGAGGCGGAGCCCGGCACAATCGTTCAGGAAATGCAGAGCGGCTACATGCTCAAGGAGCGGTTGCTCCGCCCGGCGCTGGTGGCGGTGGCGAAACGCCCCGATTAGTGGACTTCGCGCTTTTGCGACTGCGCCTTGGTGGCAAGGCTGAAGCGCGGCTCCGGCCTCACCGCCCCTAAGAGCCGCTGCGCCGCGTAGCGCCCGACCTCGGGGCCGTGCTTGAAGCCATGGCCCGACCCGCCGCCGACCAGCAGGACGTTGGGATGCCTTGGGTGGATGTCGATCAGAAAGTCGCCGTTGGAGCTGTTCTCGTACTGGCAGACCCGGGCTTCGGTGAGCGGGGCGCCGCGCAGCAGCGGGAAACGGCGGTCGCGAAAGGCGATGATCCTTGCGAGCCCCGCCTCGCTCGGCTCGCGGCTCTGGGTGTCGGGATCGACCACCGCGCCGTGGGCGTCGTGAGCGAATTTAACGCCGCGGGCTTCAAGGTCGGGGAATCCGTAGAAGATGTCGCCGCCATTGAAGTCGGCCCAGCCCGGCATCGCACCAGGCAGGAAGCGGCGGTCGCCCGATGGTGGGGCGAAGAAAAAGACTTCCTGGCGGGTCGGGAAGATTCGGCTGCCGATCACGTCCGGGAACAGCTTGGGCAGCCACGGCCCGGCAGCGAAGACGAAGCTGTCGGCGCCCAGCCGTTCGCCTGATTTGAGACTGATCGAATTGATCTTTCCGCCTTTGCCCACCAGCGGCTGCGCTTCTGCGCGAAGGTAAGTGCCGCCGCTTTTCACGAACTGCTCGACCAGCATCTGTACCGACCGCCGCGCCATCAATGCGCCAAAGCCCGGCTCGAACAGGCCGACCTCGACCCCCTCAAAGTCGATCATCGGGAAGCGCCGCGCCATCTCCCCGCGGCCCAAGGCCTGCGTGGGGAGTCCCATCGCCTTGTGCGCCGCCAGGCTGTCGCGGACGTACGCTTCGTCGCGCGGGAAAAAGAACAGCACGCCGGTCTCGTGGAAGATCGGCAGCCCGGAAACATCGCTCAGCGCCTTCCAGTCCCTGAGGCTGTCGAGCGCCATCCGCGTGTAAATCGCGTCCTTGCCGTACGCGGCGCGGGTCATCCGCGATTCTCCGCCCGACGAGGCGCGCGAGTGGGCCGGTCCCCAGGCATCGAGCAAGGTCACCCGGTGCCCGGCGCGCAGCAGGTGCGATGCCGTCCAGGCACCGAACACGCCGGCCCCGACGACCACGACATGCGCGCCGGAACGTCCGGGCGCCGCCTTGGCGACGGCGGGCAGAATGACAGCGCCGCCCGCTCCGGCGAGGAGCGAGCGGCGCGTTATAGGTGGAAGCGGCGAACCCGGCGGCTTGCCGCTCCCTTGCTTCATCCCCTCAGCCGATCATCCGCGCTCTGGCATCGGCGGCGGGGGAGGTGGCGGCGGCGGCGGAGCCGGGCACACGTCGGTCGCCAGGATCACCGATCCGTCGGGGCAGGTCCGCGTCGCCGGAGCTGCCGGCGGCGGCGGGGGCGGAGGCGGGGGCGGCGCTACATAGACAGGCGGCGGCGGCGCCGAGCGGAACGCCTGGCGTACCGTCAACCCGATCATCCGCGGCTGACCGATATTGTAGCCGAGGCGCGCTCGCCCGCCGCGTTCCCGGTCGAGGGACAGCTTCGGGTTGGCGTCCAACAGGTTGTTGACGAAAGCGACGATTTCGAAACCGCTGTCCCACTCGATGCCCGCCGACAGGTTGAACAGGTTGTAGGACGGCAGCTTCAGCGAGCCGAAGTTCTGCGTGTTGGTGCCGAAGTCGCGGGTCACCGGGTCGAAGAAGATGAAATTGAAGTTCTGGTTGGCGGCCTCCTGGTCGCTTGGTTGGGTGAAGCGGCTGCCCACATGCTGTGCGCTGCCGGTCACGTACCATTCGGCGTTATTGCTCATCCGCTGCCCATAAGTGGCCGTCGCGGCCACCTGGAACTTGGGAACGGTCGGCAACCGGTTGCCTTCCCGAATACCGGTCCGGGTCGCCAGAGGCTCTGGCAGCGTCGAATCAAATTCCGCTTCGACGTAACTTCCGGCGACGGACAGATCGAGCCCGGGGGTCGGACTTGCAGCGAACTCGGCCTCGATACCTCTCGTATGCGCCTTCGGCACGTTGAAGACGATGCGCGACGAGCAGCTTCCCGCATCCACGGTGACTTGAAGGTCACGGATCCGGCTGGTGAACGCCGCGGCGTTGAACGTCAGGCCGCGCATCTGGTACTTCACGCCGGCTTCGTAATTCCACAGCGTCTCGTCATCGTAAGTCCCGGACGCGAACGGCCCGTAAATGTCCTCATCTTCATCGCTGCAGAGCGGAAGGTTGAGCGGGTCGTTGATGCCGCCGAGGCGGAAGCCCTTTGCCGCCTGGACGTTGACGCTGAAATTGCGGTTTGGCTCCCAGGTTCCGATCACGCGCGGGTTGAAGCCGTTCGATTCGGTTTCGTCGGCAATGCGGGTGTCGCCGTTGGAGAACAGGCCGCCGGACACGAAATCGCGCGATTCCTTGAAGTCGTAGTAGCGCCCGCCGGCGGTCAGCTTGAACTGGCCGAAATCGTAGGTGGCCTCGCCGAACGCCGCCTTCTGCTTGATGTCGTAGGGAAGATCGGCGTTGTACGGCGAGTTGAGCGGGAATCCGTTGCTGACCGCTTCCGAGACTCCAGCGCCCAGCGCCGAGTCGATGAAAGCGTCATAACCAGGGGTGGGGAGGCGCTGCGTATATTCACGCTCGATGTCCGTGTAGAAGACGCCGGCCACCCATTGCAGCGGACCAATTCCGGTCGACGCAAGCCGCAGTTCTTGGGTCCATTGCTTAAGGTCGGTCGTGTCCCGAAGGTTCGACGGCAGAAGCGCAATGTCCGGGTCGATGCCAATGGATGCCAGAGGGACGATGCCGACCGAGCCGGTGAGCGCAGAGGCGTCGCGGCTGACCAGGATGTCGCGGTTGATGTAGCTGGTGACGGACGTGAGCTCGACCCCACCCAAGTCAACGCTGCCGACCAGGTCCGCGAGCAGCGTGTCGTCCTCGAACTTCTCGCGCAGCAGCAAGAACTGCTTGCGCCTGCCGAGCTCTTCGCCGCTGATATTGGTCGTGAACTGGTTGTCGTAGAAGTTGTATTCCTCTTGACGGTTGAAGCCGTCGGCGCGGACCTTCTGATAGACCACCCGCGGCGTGATCCGGATGTTGAACGCAGGCTCCCACAGCAGCGACAGGCGACCGCCGATGCGGGAACCGTCGTTGATGTTCTTTCCGGCTGCGGGCCCGACCGCATCGACAAAGCCGGCATATTTCGTCCCGTAGGCAACCGCGCGCACTGCCGCCGTTGCCCCGAGCGGGATGTTGACTGCGCCTTTGAGGTGATAGCCGATGTCTCCCTCGTCGACGGTGTTGATGTTCCCCTCGACAAGGCCCTCGGTCCGTCCCAGCATCGGCTGGTTGGTGATGTAGCGGATGGTGCCTCCGACCGAGCCGGAGCCGAACAAGGTGCCCTGCGGTCCGCGCAGCGTCTCGACCCGGTTGAGGTCGAACAGGTCGAAGTCAGGCGTGAACAGCGACAGGGATATGACGCTTTCGTCCATGTAGACGCCGACCTGTTCCTTCACACCCGGCTGGTCGCGGACGATCTGGCCTGCAGAGACGCCGCGCACGGACACTTGGCTTTGTCCCGGCCCGAGGTTCTGGACGGTGAGGCCCGCGACATTGCGGCTGAGGTCCTCGATCGTCGTCGCATTGGCGCGCTGAATGTCTTCCTGCGTCTGCGCGTTGATCGAGAAGGGGACGTCCTGCACCGTGGTTGCGCGCTTGGTGGCGGTGACGATGATCTCGTCACCCTGCGTTTCTTCCGGCTGGTTGGCGGCCTGCGCGACCCCCTCCTGCACGGTCTGGGCGAAGGACGGCGAAGCGATCGCTGCAAGTGCGGTGCCGACGAGTAGATAGGTTGGAATGCGCATGAAGAACCCCCGCTTAAGGCGCCTGTGATCGGCCGAATCTAGCCGCGATCACCGCTCAGGCGAAGGCTACATGTCGGGTAGGTTACAGATACGTTGCTGCCTGTTGTTTCCGGGCCACAGCTGTGACGCCTTAGAATGGCAGAAGCGATCTCGGCGGCGCGTCGATGCGTGCCCTGCGGCCAGCAAGGAAAATGTGGCGGACGATCTCGGCCTGTTGCTCCAGCCCATAGCGCTCGAACGGCCAATCGGGGACGCAGCGATATTTGTAGCGGCACAACGGGTGTCGCATCAGCGGCAGGTAGAACCGGCCGCGCGTCTGGGTCTGCCAGACGTGGGTCATTTCGTGGATGAACAACCCCTGCCGCCACAGCGGCTCGGCGGCGAAATCGGCGGACCAGAGATTGCCGTGCGGGTGGAAATGAATGTTGCCGGTCGGCGCCATTGCTGCGTTCCTGGGATGGAACAGCCACCACTTGCGGCGGACCATGCGCACATCTGAGTAATCGACGGCCTCGCCGAACATCGAGCGGGCAAGCTCGACTTCGCCTGCGGTCAGCAGCCGGGACGTTATTGCCGACATCCAGATTCCACCCTTCCGGTCACTTGCCCCCATTCCCCCGCCTCGCTAGGGCAACGCAAAATCCAACGGAGGAAGCCCCCAATGAGCGAAACTGCCGAGCGGGTGAAGAAAATCGTCGTCGAGCATCTTGGCGTCGAAGCCGAGAAGGTCACCGAAGAGGCGAGCTTCATCGACGACCTGGGAGCCGACAGCCTCGACATTGTCGAGCTGGTGATGGCGTTCGAGGAAGAATTCAACGTCGAGATCCCGGACGATGCCGCGGAAAAGATCACGACCGTCAAGGACGCGATCGACTATATCGACCAGAATCAGGGCTGAACCGCAGCCGGTTACGAGCCGCCCAGCAATCGCCAACCAAGGCGGCACCAGACGGCTTCCCGAACAAAGCGGGAGGCCGTTTGTTTGTGAAAAGAGAAACGGGAGTGAGCGCATGCGCCGTGTCGTAGTGACGGGTCTGGGCCTAGTGACCCCGGTCGGCGGCGACGTCGAGACCAGCTGGCGCAACATCATCGCCGGCAGGAGCGGCGCCGGCCCGATCACCCGCTTCGACGCCAGCGACCAGAAGTGCCGCATCGCCTGCGAAATCAAGCCGCCTGAACACGAGTTCGGCTTCGACCCCAACACGCGCGTCGACCACAAGGTCCAGCGCCAGGTTGATCCGTTCATCGTCTACGGCATCGACGCGGCCGGCCAGGCGCTCGAGGATGCCGGGCTCGACCAGGCGAGCGAAGAAGATCGCTACCGGATGGGCGTATCGATCGGCTCCGGAATCGGCGGGCTCCCGGGGATCGAAAAGGAATCCATCGTCCTCCACGAAAAGGGACCGTCGCGGGTCAGCCCGCACTTCGTTCATGGGCGGCTGATCAACCTCATCTCAGGCCAGGTCTCGATCAAATATGGGTTGATGGGTCCCAACCACGCGGTCGTCACCGCCTGCTCAACGGGCGCCCATTCGATCGGCGACGCCGGTCGGATGATCATGCTCGGCGATGCCGACGTGATGGTCGCGGGCGGATCGGAAAGCGCTCTGTGCCCGCTCGGGATCGCCGGCTTCGCGCAGGCGCGGGCGCTGTCGACCAACTTCAACGACGAGCCCGAACGCGCCAGCCGCCCTTATGACAAGGACCGCGACGGCTTCGTCATGGGCGAGGGCGCGGGCGTCGTCATCCTCGAGGAATATGAGCGCGCCAAGCAGCGCGGCGCGAAGATTTACGCCGAACTCATCGGCTACGGCATGTCCGGCGATGCCTATCACGTCACCGCGCCGCATCCCGAAGGCGCCGGCGGTTACCGGGCGATGGAAGCGGCGATGCAGCGCTCCGGGCTCGACCTTGGCGACATCGATTACATCAACGCCCACGGCACCTCGACGCCGCTCGGCGACGAGCTCGAGCTTGGCGCGGTCCGCAAATTGTTCGGCAACAACGTCGCCACTTTGTCGATGAGCTCGACCAAGTCGGCGATCGGGCATCTGCTCGGGGGCGCCGGAGCGGTCGAAAGCATCTTCTGCATCCTCGCCATGCGCGACCAGATCGTCCCGCCGACGCTCAACCTCGACAACCCCAGCGACGGCACTGCCGGGGTCGACCTCGTCCCGCACAAGGCCAAGGAGCGCAAGGTCAAGGCCTGCCTCAACAACAGCTTCGGCTTTGGCGG
>JACCSV010000328.1 GCA_013812805.1 Sphingomonas sp.
TTGTGACCGCCGGCTGCCGCGATCTCGAGCGCCCGCTTGGCAACCTCCTGCCCCTTCACTTGGGCGAGGTCGGGGCCGAAGATCGCCGTTTCGGCCTCCGCAGGAGCAGGCGGCGCAAGCAAGGTGCTGCCCTTGAGGTGCGCGAGCAGGGCCAGCAGGTCCGACGCGGCGGGCATTTCTAACTGACCGGCCCAGCTCGCCTCGCTGCCCTGCACCGCCGGACAGATCAGCCCCTTGTCCTCGCCCGACGCATGGAGCGCCGCGAGCAATACGCCTGGCGAAGCGGCAATCCGGCCGTCGAGGCAAAGCTCGCCGACGGCGACATAGTGCGACAGGGTCTCGGCATCGGTCGCTCCGATCGCGGCAAGCAGGCACAAAGCGATCGGCAAGTCGAAGTGCGAGCCTTCCTTGGGCAAATCGGCCGGCGACAGGTTGACGGTGATGCGCTTGGGCGGAAGCGCCAGGCCGATCGCGGCAAGCGCGGCTCGCACCCGCTCCCGGCTTTCGGCAACCGCCTTGTCGGGAAGTCCGACGATGACGAATGCGGGAAGCCCGGAGGAGAGCTGGACCTGCACCTCGACCGGACGGGCCTCGAGCCCCAGATACGCGACGGTGGCAACGGTCGCGGCCATCAGGCCCGCGCCCCTGTGATCAGCCCTGCGGCACTTGGCAACGTTCCCCCTTGCTCGGCCCGAGCACGCTAGCCCGACGGTGCGCCACCCGGCAAGCTTCCCTTGCGGCAAAGCGGTTTTGGCACCACATCGGTTGCCAGATGATCAGCCGCGACCAATGGCGGGAATTCTCCCAAAGCAAGCCCGTTCGAACGACCTTGTTCATGGTCGGGCTGCTGCTGATCATCGTCTCGCCGCTCGCAGGCGCGATCCCCGGCCCCGGCGGCGTGTTCGTCTTCGCCGCCGGCCTCGCCCTCGCACTCAAGAACAGCGAATGGGCGAAGCGCCAGTATGTCCGGTTCAAGCGCAAGCAGCCAAAGGCCGGGCGCTGGGCCGACTGGGGCCTTCGCCGACGCAGTTTCCGGCGCCGGGAGGAGTTGCGCAAGCAGCGCACGGAGCAGCGCGCCCTTCGAGCGGCAGCCGAGGCCGAGCGGGGCGGTATGGACGAGACCATTCCCGACCCGCCCCAGCACCCGCCTGAGACGTGGGCCGATCGCGAAGGCCGGGCGCATCGGCGGGACGCTGCGGATTGACTTGGCGCAGACCCTCCACTATCGGCGCGAGCGACAGCGGCTGCCCAACGGCGGCCCTTTTTGTTTCGATATTTTAAGGCATGAGCGATGAAGCGCACCTTCCAGCCAAGCAACCTCGTCCGCGCCCGGCGCCACGGCTTCCGCTCGCGCAGTGCGACGGTGGGCGGACGCAAGGTGCTGGCGGCGCGCCGCGCCCGCGGCCGCAAGAAGCTCAGCGCCTAGGCATAATCAAGAAACGCGCCGACTTCCTCGCCGCAAACGCCGGCCAGCGTGCGGCAACGCCTGGGTTCGTCCTCCTGGTGCGGAACCGCGGCGATGACGACCCGCAGATGCGCGCCGGCTTCACCGTCACCAAGAAGATCGGCAACGCCGTCGTCCGCAACCGCATGAAGCGGCGCTTCCGGGCGCTCGCCCGAGAAGTGATCCTGGTGCGCGGCCATCCCGGGGCCGACCATGTGATGATCGGCCGCGCCGGCGGGGTCGAGCGGGACTTCTCGATGCTTCGCGATGACCTGGCGCGGGCCTTGCAGCGTGCCGGGAAGTGATCGCGCGCCTGCTGATCCTGCTCGCCCGGGGGTGGCAGCAGGGGCCATCCAAGGTGCTTCCGCCCAGCTGCCGCTACCAGCCGAGCTGTTCGGCCTATGCGATCACCGCTCTGTCGCGCTATGGCGCCGTCAAGGGCAGCTGGCTGGCGCTCAAGCGCATCGGCCGTTGCCATCCGTGGGGCGGCCAGGGAAGCGACCCTGTGCCATGAAATATTCGAGGATTCGGCCGCAGTGAACGACAACCGCAACATGATCCTCGCGATCGTGCTCAGCGCTTTGGTGCTGCTCGGATGGAGCCTGCTGTCGGAGCGCTTCATGCCGCCGACCGCGACTCCGCAGACGCAAAAGGTCGAAAACGGCAAGGTCGAGCCGATCCCGCAGCCGCAGGCCGGGCCGGCAGCTCGGACGCCCGAGAGGATGCGGGCGGTCCGGCAGGTGCTTGCCGAAGGTCCGCGAGTACAGATCCGCACGCCCAGCCTGCGCGGGTCGATCAACCTCAAGGGTGCTCGGATCGACGATCTCCTGCTGCTCCGGGAGCGCGAATCAATCGGCCGGGAGTCGCTGCCGGTGCGGTTACTGTCGCCGGCGGGCGCATCGGGCGCCAATTTCGTAAGCTTCGGCTGGACTGGCGAAGGACTGAACGTGCCCGGCCCCGACACCCAGTGGACTTCGAGCTCGCCGGTGCTGGAACCTGGCCAGCCGGTTACGCTGACCACCAGCAACGCCAGCGGCCAGCTCTTTGCGATGCAGATCGCGGTCGATGAAAATTACCTGTTCACGGTGCGCCAGCAAGTCACCAACGGCGGAAGCGGGGCCGTCGCGGTCCGGCCGTACGGGCTCATCAATCGTGCCGCCAAATCGGGCGATGTCGACAGCTGGACGATGCACGTCGGCCCGATCGGATATCTCGACGGCGCCGCCAATTACGGAACGGACTGGGACGACCTCGAAAATGGCCAGGCGAAGCGTTTGGACAGCCGCGGCGGCTGGCTGGGCTTCACCGATACCTATTGGCTGGCGGCGCTCGCGCCGGCCGGCAATCCGCCCATCACCGCGAGCTTTTCGGGGACTCCGAGCGGCGGCTTCCAGGCCGACTTTGCGCAGGCGCCCAAGATCGTTCCGCCCGGCGCCAGCAGCTTGACCGCCACCCGGCTGTTCGTCGGCGCTAAGGAGAAAACGCTTCTCGACCGCTACGAGGAAGCCGGGATCCCGATGCTGTCCAAGTCGATAGACTGGGGCTGGTTCGAATGGTTCATGCGACCGATCTTCGATCTGTTGAACTGGCTGTTCAAAGTCACCGGCAATTTCGGAGTGGCAATCATTGCCCTGACTTTCATCGTCCGGCTGGTCATGTTCCCGATCGCGCAGAAGCAGTTCCAGTCGATGGCGGCGATGCGCAAGGTGCAGCCCAAGATCAAGGCGATGCAGGAGCGCTTTAAGGACGACAAGACCAAGCAGCAGCAGGAAATGCTCAAGCTATACAAGGACGAGAAGATCAACCCGGCCGCGGGCTGCCTTCCGATCCTGCTGCAGATCCCGATCTTCTACGCGCTCTACAAGGTGCTGATGGTGTCGGTGGA
>JACCSV010000291.1 GCA_013812805.1 Sphingomonas sp.
CACCTCGAGGTTGCGCTCCGCCTGATATTCCTCGAGCGCCCGCGCCCGGCTCAGCCCCGGGCGGTTGAGCACCTCCGCAAGCTTGATCGCGTCCTCCAGCGCGAGCTTGGTCCCCGAACCGATCGAGAAATGCGCCGTGTGCGCCGCGTCCCCCAGCAGGATGACGTTTCCGCTCGACCATTGGTCGCACTTGATTCGGCGAAAGTTCAACCACGCGGCGGAGCCGACGAGATGCGCCGCGTTCGACTGCAGCTTATGCCCGTCGAGATAGTTGGCGAAGATGCGCTCGCACAAGGCGATGCTTTCCGTTTGGCTGATGCGGTCGAAGCCGAGCCCGCGCCACGTATCTTCCGCGCATTCGACGATGAAGGTCGAGCAGTCGGGCGCGAAGCGATAGGCGTGCGCCCACACCCAGCCATGCTCGGTCTCTTCGAACGCGAAAGTGAAAGCCTCGAACGCCTTGGCCGTGCCGAGCCAGACGAACTTGTTGGCGCGCTCGTCAACATCGACCGCGAACGCCCCGAGCGTGGCGTCGCGGAAGCGCGAATTGGCGCCGTCCGCCGCGATCACAAGGTCGTACCCCTGCCACTTCGAATCGGCGGGATCGCATTCGGCCTCGAAGTTCAGCACGACACCAAGTTCGCGGGCGCGATCCTGCAGGATCTCGAGCAGCCGCTTGCGGCCGATGCCGATAAATCCGTGGCCGGACGAGGTCACGCACTCGCCGCGCAGATGCACGTCGATGTCGTCCCAATGCGCGAACTCGTCGGCGATCGCCCGCGCCGATTGCGGGTCATTAGCGGTGAGGTTCTCAACCGTCTGGTCGGAGAAGACCACGCCCCAACCGAACGTCACTCCGGCCGCATTGCGCTCGAACACTTCGATCTCGTGCGCCGGATCGCGCAACTTCAGCGAGATTGCGAAGTACAGGCCCGCCGGCCCGCCGCCGATGCACGCGATTTTCATCGATCGATCATCCTGGCGCAACCAAAGACGTTCGCCGCGGCCTTGTCGAGTGCGCCGCCGGGGTCACGTCTTGCGGCTTAGTGAAGGTTACCTCCGAATCGGACTCGGCTCCATGGTGCCAGCCATCGACCGGCGGGGTATTTGAAGGTCGTGGACGTCCAACCGCTCATGCGGCGCAGCGACCAGCGCCCTCCCAACCCCGACTCGCGCCGGCAGACAGGTCAGTGTCTGCGCCACGCCTTCGCGGTCGGCGACTCGGGTTCCTTCACCAGCCTGCTCGCGGCGATCGGCGAGGCCACCAGCAAGCCTCGCCGCTAACTTCGCGTGTCGAATGTCCGCAATGGGAAAGCGGACGCTAGACGCCGAGCCATTCGAGGTCGTCAGGAAGGGGTTCGGCGGCAAAGTCAACTTGAAGCACCCGCCTACTGGTTGCCGCTGTAGCGGCGTTGGAGGCGTGAAGAATGGGCGTCGCATAGAGCCATACGTCGCCCGCCTCTGCTATGCAGGCTTTGGTGCCGCAACGCCTCGCCACCTCCTCGACGTCGCCAACCGGTATCCGGCCAAAGCTGTGCGAGCCGGGAGCAATCAGCAGGGGTGCATTGCTCGCCGGCACGTCGTCGAGATGAGCCCGAAGCGTTACCATCCTCGACAGCAGCTCGAATGGAGGCTCGACATGCAGCATCCCGTTTTTCACAGTCCATGGGCCGAAGCCCGGGACCTCAAGTTTCTCCTTCACGCAGATAGTCCGGTCCTGATGCCACCCAAGCGACCAATTGGTTGCAGGCGATTTATTGAACAGGATTGCCCGAACCGGCCGGGCGCCTGCGCCCAAAACAGCGGCAGCGACGGCACCAACGCAGCCTTTGCTACCAAGCAACGGTTTAAGCGCTTCAATCCCGTAAATTCGAATGCCCGCCTCGTCGAGTGGCAGGCCGGCGATTGCAGTCTGCAACTCGGCCATGCACGACTTCAGCGCGCCTTTGAAGAGCCGCGTTCCCTCGGCGGCAAAATCCTCAATCTCACTTCCCGTCATGCCGGCCGATCTAGGCTTCAGCTAGCCCACCGAGCAACTAGTGACGAAGAAGCCAGCGAAAGGCACGACAGCAACAGAAGCAACATTGCCGCGAGCAAGCGCAGGTATCCATTGATTATGTGATGCAGCTAAACTTCAGGCAGCGGCGTTCAGATGCTTCGCGCCTACCCTTCAATCCCCGCTCCCGAAAGATCGCTACGATGACGTCCACCGGCCTGCTGCGCGATCCAGATGCCGAGAAGAGCGAGCGCGTTGGCTTCATCGAGCTTTTCTTCGACATCGTGTTCGTTTTCGCGGTCACGCAGCTCGCGCACCGGCTGGTCGAGCTGCCGTCGCCGCGCGGGGTGGCGGAGTCGCTGGTCCTGTTCCTCGCGATCTGGTCGGTGTGGACCGGGACCGCCTGGGTGACCAACCGGCTCGACGTCGAGCGCAACCTCGTTCGGCTCCTGCTGCTCGCGATGATGGTGGGCGGGCTATTCCAGGCGCTGGCGATCCCGGACGCCTTTGCTTACGAGCTGGACGCCCGCGGCTTCGCACTTGTGCACCTCGCGCTTCAGCTCGGCCGGACGCTGTTCGTCCTGATCGCCTTCTACGGCCGGCACAGGCTTCACCAACGGCATGCGCTGCGGACCTTCATGTGGATGCTCGCTGCAGCGCCCTTCTGGATCGCTGGAGCACTGAGTTCGGACGAGGAGCGGCTGTTGTGGTGGGCCGCTGCGCTGGTGGTGGAATATGGGGCGACGGCGGCGCGATACTGGGTGCCTGGGATCGGCACCTCCCAGGCGGCGGACTGGAGCGTGGAGGCCAATCACTTCGCCGAGCGGTGCGGCTTGTTCATCATCATCGCGCTCGGCGAGCTGATCCTGATCACCGGCAACACCGTGGGCGATCTCACGCTCAACTTCTACACGCTGACGGCTTTTCTCAGCATCCTGGTCGCAACCATGTCGATGTGGTGGATCTATTTCAGCTTCAGCGCGGAAAAAGGCACCGAAGCGGTGGAGCAGGCGGACGATTCCGGCCGGGAAGCGCGCATCGTCTACGTCTATCTGCATATCCCGGTGATCTGCGGAATGCTGCTGTCGGCCGCCGGCGATGAAGGACTTGTCGATCACCCTGCCGATGCCGCGAAGCTGGCCGACGCCGTGCGCATCGTCGGCGGCGCCGCCTTGTTCCTGGCCGGCACGTTCATCGTCAAGCGCGTGATCTGCGGTCGCTTCATAACGTCGCACGGTACCGGCATCGCGGCCATGGCCGTCCTGGCGCCGCTGGCGGTCGGAATGCCCCTGTACCTGGTCAGCATCGGAGTGGCTGCAATCCTGGTCGCCGTTGCCGTCTGGGAGGAGCTTGCGATCCGGGCAAAACGCCGACGCGGGGGCCTCGACCCAGGTGCGGGCGCGGAAGAAAAGAT
>JACCSV010000292.1 GCA_013812805.1 Sphingomonas sp.
TGCCGCTGCCGGCCTAGGCTTCGGCGCATTAGTCGGGGAGACATCTCATGCGCCAACTGACGCTCGCGATTGCAGCTGCAACTTCGATCGCCATCGCAACGCCCGCCGCCGCTGGACCGGCCGAAGACTTCAAGGCGCTCACCGACGAATATTGGGCGTTCATGCTGCGCGAGAACCCTACATTCGCCTCGACCCTCGGGCACCGCGAATATGATGCCGAGCTCGGGGACATCAGCCTGGAAGCCGAGGACCGCCGCGCGGCGCAGGCGCAGCGTTTCCTCACTCGGCTAAACGCCATTCCCGCCAGCGGCCTCTCGCCAGCCGACCAAGTCAATAAGTCGATCCTCAGGCGCTCGCTCGAGGAATGGCTCGAGGGCAATCGCTTCGGCCAGCGCATGATGCTGTTCACCAACCGCTCGGGCTGGCACCAGGAGATTGCCGGCCTGTCCGACAGCCTCACCTTCCGCACCAAAGCGGACTACGAGAATTACCTCACGCGCCTGTCGCAATATCCGGCGTACAACGAGGAGGCGCTCAAGATCAGCAGTCGCGCGGTCAGCGAAGGCTACACCCTGCCCTGTGTCGCGATGGTCGATTTCCCAACGACGATCAGCGGCGTGATTCCCGCCGACCCGACAAAATCGCGCCTCTATGCGCCGTTCGCCGCCGAGCGCCCGCCCGGCATCGGCGCCGCCCAATGGACCGAGCTTCAGGGCCGCGCGAGGGCACTGATCGGCGGCCCCATGCGCGCCGCCTACGCCCGGCACCTCGACTGGTACCGATCCGAATATGCACCCAGGTGCAGCAACACCGTCGGCATATCGGTCCAGCCCAACGGCGCCGCTTTTTACAATTACCGAATTCGCCAAATGACGACCACCAGCCTCACGGCCGAGGAAATCCACCAGCTCGGCCTGTCAGAGGTCCGGCGCATCCGGGCGGAAATGGAGCAGGTCGCGAAAAAAGCCGGCTTCCCCTCGCGCGAAGCAATGATCGCCGACCTTCGCACCAACCCCAAATATTATGCCAAGACGCCCGAGGAGCTGATGGAAGAGACCGCCCGGGTGGCGAAGATCATCGACGGGAAGATGCCCTCGCTGTTCACAATCCTCCCGCGGCTGCCCTACGGAATCAAGGAAATCCCGCCCGAGATCGCTCCCGGCACCACGACCGCCTACTACAACTCCGGTTCGCCCGAGCAGGGCATTGCCGGCTTCTACTTCGTCAACACCTCCAAGCTCGACCAGCGGCCGTTGTGGGAGGTGCCGGCGCTCACCGTCCACGAAGCGGTGCCTGGCCATCACCATCAGATCGCGCTTCAGCAGGAGCTGCCGATGCCCGACTGGCGGCGCCACGGCACCTTCTTCACCGCCTTCGTCGAGGGCTGGGGCCTCTATTCCGAGCGGCTCGGGATCGAGATGGGCCTGTACGACACCCCGGCCAAGGACATGGGCCGGCTAAGCTATGAAATGTGGCGCGCGAGCCGGCTGGTGGTCGACACCGGCATTCACTCGAAAGGCTGGACCAAGGAACAGGCGGTGGCCTTCATGACCGACAATACGGCACTGAGCGCAGCCAACATCGACGCCGAAGTGAACCGCTACATCAGCCGGCCAGGCCAGGCGCTCGCCTACAAGCTCGGCGAGCTCAAGATTCGCGAGCTCCGCGCGAAGGCGGAAAAGGCGCTTGGGGACCGGTTCGACCTCAGGCGCTTCCACGACGCGGTGCTCGGCCAGGGCGCAGTCCCGCTCGACACGCTCGACGCCCAGATCACCGCCTGGATCGCGGCGGAGAAGCAGCGGCCGAGCTAGGCCCGCCGGCCCTGCTCACTCCGGCGGGGGCGTCTGCCCTTCGGCCTGCTCGCGGGCTTCGGCGCGGGCCTGGGCGATCAGCTGCTCGACGCACCCGGTATGGCCGCCGGGGCCGACGGGCGAGCAGCTCTGGGTGCCGGTGCGGCCGACCGTCTCGATGCTGCGCGCGCGGCTCGACCAGGCTTGGCGCTCCTGGCGCGTGCCGCTGGTGCGGAACCTGTCCGGGATGCGGTAGCGCTCGGCTTCGGGCTTGCGCGCGCAGACCACGACCTCGTCGTCGGTCGAGCGCGGGCACGGGTCGTTGCCGTAGACGATCACCTCGGCAATGCGCTCGTCCTGCGCCACGGCCGGTGCCGGCAAAGCGGAAAAGCCTCCAAGCAGTGCAGCGGCGGCGAGCGGTGCTGCTAGCTTCGTCATATGAGCTTCCTTTCGATGGGTTTAAGCGGCTGACGAGCCATGACGGTTCCTCAAATCCGCTTGGAAAGAGTGATGGCCACCCTGCATCCGGCGCGGATCAGCGCCGTCAGCACGGGATAGCCGACGGCCTGGGCAGCGCCGGCTGCGCGCGCAGTGTCGCGATGCTCGAGCTCCTCGGCCCGGAATTCGGCAATGTCGGCGGCGAGCTCGCAATCCTCATCGCCAAGCTCGTCGAGCTGGTCGCCATAGTGCCGGTCGATCTCCGTCTCGACCGCCTCGGTGCAGGCCATGGCCGCCTGTTCCGA
>JACCSV010000054.1 GCA_013812805.1 Sphingomonas sp.
GTGGTGGCCTCGATCGGAGTCACGCTGGTGGGGTTGCTGGGCGTGCTGCAGCTCGAATTCACCGGGCGCGGCAGCCCGGTGGTGCCGGTCGCTCTCCTGATCGTCGGCACGAACGCGCTGATCGCGATGCTGCTGCCCTATGCGGCGGAAAGCTTCCCGTTGCGGATCCGCGGCCGGACCATCGGCACCGTTGCCGCCTGCAGCAAGGCGGGTGGAATGTTCGCGCAGTTCCTCGCCATCCTCGCCTTGGTGCCGGCGCTCATCCTGGTCGCGCTGATCATCGTCGTCCCGACTTTGCTCGCACTGATGCTGGTCGGCTGGTTCGGGAAGGAAACCCGCGGACGCGACTTGCGCGATCTCGACCCCGACGGCCACACGTTCGACGCCACAGGAGGACTATAATGATGCGCCCGATCCTCTCCGCCGCAGCCTCGCTGGCGCTGATTGCCTGCACCATGCCTGCCGCCGCCCAGCAACCGGACCGCTACGCGCCCGTCGACCTGTCGGGCGCCCGCCACCCCGAATGGTCCAAAGATGCGGTCATCTACCAGATCAACACCCGTCAGTTCACTTCCGAAGGCACGTTCCGAGCCGCGCAGGAGCATCTGCCGCGGCTCAAGCGGATGGGCGTCGACATATTGTGGATGATGCCGATCCACCCGATCGGCGCCAAGAACCGCAAGGGCACGCTCGGCAGCCCCTATTCGGTGCGCGACTATCGCGCGGTCAACCCCGAGTTCGGCACGATGGCCGAGTTCAAGGCCTTCGTCCAAGCCGCGCACGCGCAAGGCATGCACGTCATCCTCGACTGGGTCGCCAACCACAGCGCCTGGGACAATGCGCTCGTTGCCCAGCACCCCGAATGGTACGACCGCGACTGGAAAGGCGAGTTCCGCCCGACGCCGTGGTGGGACTGGTCGGACATCATCGACTTCGATTTCCGCCAGGCGGGCGTTCGCCGGTACATGGCGGACTCGATGCTGTTCTGGGTCCGCGAAGCCGATGTGGACGGTTTCCGCGCCGACGTCGCCGCTTACGTCCCGCTCGATTTCTGGGAAAAGCTGCGCGAGGACCTCGACGCGGTGAAGCCGGTGTTCATGCTCGGCGAGGCGCAGATGCGCGACCTCCACTACCGCGCCTTCGACGCCAGTTACGGCTGGGGCTGGTACAACGCGATGGCCGACATCGCCAAGGGCAAGTCCGACGTCGGCGCCTTGTTCGGCTATTACAGCGAGAATGAAAGCGCCTGGCCGGCCGGCGCGATGCGGATGGTCTATGCCGAAAACCACGACCAGAACGCCTGGCACGGCACCCAGTTCGAAACCTTTGGGGCCGCGCTCGACAATACCATCGTCCTGTCGTTCGTCGGCGAAGGCATTCCGCTCATTTACAACGGCCAGGAAGCCGGCAACCCTAAGCGGCTCGAGTTCTTCGAAAAGGACCCGATCGCCTGGCGCGACCACCGCCTCAACGGACTGTTCACCAGCCTGATCGCGCTCAAGACCCGCAACCGAGCGCTGTGGAACGCGCCTTGGGGCGCGCGCATGGTCGGTATCGTCAACACCGCGCCGTCGAAGGTGTTCTCCTTCGTCAGGCACAAGAACGGCCATCGCATCTTCGCGGTCTTCAACATGTCAGGTGAGGAGCAGCGCGTGACCTTCAAGGACAGCCTCCACCACGGCCTATACCGCGACTTCGCGACGGGCCGCCAAGTGACCGTCGATGCGACGATGCAAGCGCGCCTGGCGCCGTGGAGCTATCGCCTGCTCACCGCGGAGGACTAATCAACTCCGGCACGCAAGTGGCGCGATCTTGCCTGACCAAGCCTAGAAAACGGGGCAACAAAGCGCTCGCCCAGCGGTTCTCGCCGCATGTCCACCAAGGCCACTCTCGACAAAGCCGCGGCCAAGATCGGCGAGGTCGACGCTGCTGTCACCGACGAGTTCGCCGAGCGCCGCCATAGCAAGCCGATGCAGCTGCTCGCCACCGCCAGCGAAATCGGCGACCAGCCGCAACTCCGGCTGATCAGCGGCGCGATCCTCGCCGCCGGGCTGTTCGGCGGCAAGCCGCGGCTGATCCGCGCCGGGTTCCGGATGCTGCTCGCCCATGAGCTTGCCACCGCGGCCAAGAATTTCGTCAAGCGGCGGGTCGACCGCACCCGCCCGCGAAGCGCCGCCACTCGCGGCGAGGCCAAGGTTCGCCCGGGCCACAACACTGCCAAGGAAGTCACCAGCTTTCCGTCCGGCCACACCGCCGGCTCGCTCGCCGTCGCCCAGGCCTTCGCCCGCGAATTTCCCGAATATCGCGCTCCCGCGCTCGCCGCCGCCGGCTTCATCGCCGTCGCGCAAATCCCGCGCTGCGCCCATTACCCGACCGACGTCGGCGCCGGCGCAGTGATCGGCGGCGGCACTGAGGCCCTGCTCGCAAAAGTCTGGCCCGTCGACGACAAGTGACTGACCGCCGCGTTTGGCGTAGTTCCTGATCTGTTTCTGGGGGAACTTGCCGTGCGACTTCGTGCTTCACTTGCCTGCCTGCTGCTCGCCACCGCACCCGCGGCTTATGCCGCAACGCCCGATGCGGCGGCGCTTGCGCAAGTCGACAGGATTTTCGCCGACTGGCGGCTCTCCGCCCACGCGCCCGGTCTCGTCTACGGAATCGTCGCCGACGGCCGGCTGGTGCAGGTCAACGGCCTCGGCGTTCAGGATCCCTCGTCCAGCCAGGCCGTCACCCCCGACAGCCTATTCCGGATCGCCTCGATGTCGAAGGCGTTCACCGCGCTCGCCATCCTCAAGCTGCGCGACGATGGCAAGCTCTCGCTCGACGCTCCCGCCGAGCGCTACGTTCCGGAGATGAAAGGCTGGCGGTACCCGACCACCGACAGCCCCAGGATCACGGTCCGCAACCTGCTCACCCACACCGCCGGGTTCGTCGAAGACAATCCCTGGGGCGACCGCCAGCAGGTGGTTCCCGAAGCCGGCTTCACGGCGATGCTCAGGGCCGGCGTGCCCTTCTCGCGCGCGCCTGGCCTGGCGATGGAATATTCCAACTTCGGCTACGCCACGCTCGGGCGCATCGTCAGCAACGTCTCGGGAATGCCCTACCAGCGCTATATCCAGCGCGAGATCATGGCGCCGCTCGGAATGACCTCCAGCGGCTTTGACGTCTTCGCCTCGCCGCAATCCCGCCGCGCGCTCGGCTATCGCTGGGAAGGGGGTCAGTGGGTCCGCGAGCCCGACATGGCGGACGGCTCGTTCGGGGCGATGGGCGGGGTCGAGACCAGCGCCAGCGATTTTGCCAAGTGGGTAGCCTTCCTCCTCTCCGCCTGGCCGGCGCGCGACGGTCCGGAAACCGGGCCGGTCAGGCGCTCGACGGTACGCGAGATCGTCACCGGCGCCAACTTCGCCGTGGCCGCGGACCGCCCTCCGGTGATGGGCGGAGCGCCGTGCCGCCAGGCGGTCGCTTACGGCATGGGCTGGCGAGTGGCGGAGGATTGCGAGCTCGGCCGAATCGTCTCCCACACCGGCGGCTACCCGGGCTACGGATCGGTGGTCATGCTCCTCCCCGACAAGGGCGTCGGCGTGTTCGCCTTCTCCAGCCGCACCTATGGCGCCCCGTCGCCTGCAGCCTTTCGGGCGGCAGTGGCCCTCAACAAGGCGGGCGTGCTTCGCGAGCGGCCGATCGCGCTCAGCCCGGGTCTCTCCACCGCCTACGCCGCGGCGCGCTCGGTATGGGCGAGCGGCGACATCGCCGCCGCGCCACTTGCCAACAATGTGCTGATGGACCGCAACGCCGAGGCCTGGAAGGCGATGCTTACCGGGCTCAAGCGCGAAGTCGGCGCCTGCAACGCGAGCGAGCCCGTCAACCCGATCTCGGCGATGGAAGGCCGCTTCACCTGGACCTGCGAGCGCGGCCGGATCAGCGGCCGGGTGCAGCGCGCACCGACGCCCGCGGTAACAATCCAGGCGCTCGAGTTCGCGCTCGCCGCGCCCTAGACCTTCAACGCCGCCGCCGCCTCCGCTTCGCACTTGAGGTTGCGCGCCAGCTGCGCTTGGCCGTTGAGATATTGCGGCGGCACGTGGATGTCGCGATAGTCGAGCGCGGCCGCCGCGCGCAGCGTCCAGAACGGGTCGATCAAGTGCGGCCGCCCAAGCGCAACCAGGTCCGCCCGGCCCGCCGCCAGGATCGAGTTGGCATGGTCCGGCTCGTAGATGTTACCGACCGCCATCGTCGCCAGCCGCGCCTCGTTGCGAAGCTTGTCGGAAAACGGCGTCTGGAACATTCGCCCGTACACCGGCTGCGCGCCGGTCCAGGTCTGCCCCGCCGAAACGTCGATCAAATCGGCGCCCTCGCGCGCAAACGCTTCCGCGATCTCGACCGCGTCGTCCGGCGTGATCCCGTCCTCGCCCGCCCAGTCGGTCGCCGAGATTCGCACCGACATCGGCCGGTCGGACGGCCACGCCTCGCGCATAGCGCGGAATATTTCCAGCGGGTAGCGCAGCCGGTTCTCCAGGCTTCCGCCGTACTCGTCGGTCCGCTGGTTCTGCAGCGGCGTTAGGAACCCCGACAGCAAATAGCCGTGCGCGGCGTGCAGCTCGACCATGTCAAACCCGGCTACGACGCCCATTCGCACCGCGCCGACGAACTGCTCGCGAACCAAGTCCATGTCGGCGCAGGTCATCGCCCGCGGCACCGGGTTGTTCGCCGACCACGGCACTTCGCTCGCCGCCATCACCGGCCACTCGCCGTCGTCCAGGGGAACGTCATTCCCTTCCCAGCCGACTCGAGTCGATCCTTTGGCACCCGAGTGACCGAGCTGCAGGCAGATCTTAGCCTTGCTGTTGGCGTGAATGAAATCGACGATCCGCTTCCACGCCGCGACATGCTCCTCGCTCCACATGCCGGTGCAGCCGGGGCTGATCCGCCCCTCGGGCGAAACGCAGGTCATTTCGGTGAACAGCAGACCGGCGCCGCCTAAAGCCCGCTGGCAATAATGGACAAAGTGGAAGTCGCCCGGCGTTCCGTCCACCGCCGAATACATCGCCATCGGCGAAACCGTGATCCGGTTTTCAAGGCTGAGCTCGCGCATCTGGAACGGCGCGAACATCGGCGGCGCGGTGGTGTTCGACCGCCCGTTCGTCGCGCGTTGCCAGAACCAGCGCTCGACGTCCTCCAGCCACTCCTTGTCGCGAAGCCGCAAATTCTCGTGGCTGATGCGCTGGCTCCGAGTGAGGAGCGAATAAGCGAATTGCAGCGGCTCGAAATGCAGATAGCGGTGCAGCGTCTCGAACCATTCGGTCGAGTTGC
>JACCSV010000079.1 GCA_013812805.1 Sphingomonas sp.
ACTAGGCTTTAGGTCAGGGTCAGGAACGGCTCCGCGGGTCATTCATTCCCGTTGTGTGACCACGCCTTCCATAGTCTGGTTCCGGCAAGACCTCAGGCTCGAGGACCAGCCGGCGCTACTGGCCGCCGCTCGCGACGGCCCGGTGATCCCGGTCTACGTCCTCGATGATCAAACCCCCGGGCGGTGGAAGATCGGCGGAGCGCAACGCTGGTGGCTTCACCACAGCCTCGACACTCTGCGCCAGAGCCTGGAGCGGATCGGCTCGCGATTGATCCTGCGGCGGGGTTCGGCCGTCGAGGAACTGGAGCGGCTCGCTTCGGCATTGGGAATTCGCAGGGTCCATGCCATCGGGCACTACGAGCCCTGGTGGCGGGAATCCGAGCGCGAGGTTGGCGGAGCCCTCGATCTGGTCATCCACGGAGGCGACGTGCTGGTCCTGCCTGAGCAGGTGCGGACCGGCAGCGGCACCCCCTACAAGATATACACGCCGTACTGGCGGGCGTTGCAGGAGCAGCTGCCACCGAGTTTGCCGCAACCGGGGCCCCAAAAGCTCGATGCGCCAGGCGAATGGCCGGACAGCGACGAGCTGGCCTCCTGGTCGCTGCTGCCGACCAACCCGGACTGGGCAGTTCGCTTTGGGGACGAGTGGGCCCCCGGCGAGGCCACCGCCTTGCAGCGGCTGGACCAGTTTTGCGGCCGGTCGGAGCACTATCCGGAACAGCGCGACCTGCCGGGCGAGGAGGGCACGAGCCGCCTGTCGCCGCACCTTCATTTCGGCGAGATATCGCCGCGCCTGATCTGGCACACCCTGCCCGAAGGGCTGGGGGAGAAGTTCCGCAAGGAGCTGGCCTGGCGCGATTTTTCTCATAACGTGATGCTGACCCAGCCGTCGATTGGCGAGCAAGCCGGGCGGCGCGAGTTCGACGCCTTTCCGTGGCGCACCGGACCCGACGCCGAGGTGGATTTCAACGCCTGGACCCGCGGTCGGACGGGATACCCGATCGTCGATGCCGGGATGCGCCAGCTGTGGGAGACCGGCTGGATGCACAACCGGGTACGGATGATCACCGCCTCATTCCTGGTCAAGCATCTGCTGATCAACTGGCGGCGCGGGGTCGAGTGGTTCTGGGACACGCTGGTCGACGCCGACTATGGAAACAACGCCCAGAATTGGCAGTGGGTTGCCGGCACCGGCCTGGACAGCCAGCCGTTCAACCGGATCATGGCGCCGACCACGCAAGCGGCCAAGTTCGACGCCGCTGGCTACATCCGGCGGTGGGTCCCGGAACTTGCCGACCAAGGCGACGAGGCGATCCTCGACCCCTCGAAGCTTTCGCGCACCGCTTATCCAGCGCCGATCATCGCCCACCAGCAGGCCAGGGAGCGAGCGCTGGCTGCGCTTCGCGAATTCGTCGGAGCGAGCCCGACTACGAGCTGATCGCGCTCAGGGCGCCGGCGCGGTCCCCGAAGCGGGGGTGACGCTGTGCAGCGCTAGCCTGAAGCGAAGCACGCTGTTGGCTGGGATCGGGCCGGTGACGCGGTCGCCATAGCCGAGGGCCGGCGGTACCCAGACGACCCATTCGTCGCCCGGCCGCATCAGCTTCAGCGCTTCGGTGAAGCCGGGAACGAAGCCGTCGACCGGCCCGGTCAGCGGGGTCCCCCGCTCAAAGCTGCTGTCGAACGTCTCGCCGGTCACCAGCTTGCCTTCATAGTCGAAGGTGACGGTATCACTTTCCCCCGGCGGCAGCCCGGTAGCTGGGCCCGAGCGGACGATGAAATATTGCAGCCCGCTGGCGGTCGACACGACATTTTCCGCGGCGGCGTTGCGAACCAGGAAGTCGGGGCCGGGCGCGGTCGCCGGCGGGGTCGGGATCGCCGGCACGGTGGCGCAGGCCATGGCGAGCGGGCTTAGGAGAGCGGCGAGGATGGGCTTGGTCATAGGGCGCTGTTTAGCGAAAAGCCGGGAAATGAAAACGCCGAGTTCTAACTTCCTTGCTCTTCGCCTGAACCGCCGTTTCGCGTAGGACTCGGTTCGATGCTGACGCTGCCCAACCTGCTGACGCTGTCGCGGATCTTCGCGGTGCCGATCCTGGTGTTCCTGCTGTGGCGGCCGACCCCGATCGATTATGGAATCACTTTCGTTCTCTACTGCATCGTCGGGATCACCGATTATTTCGACGGCTACCTCGCTCGTGCCTGGGGCAGCATCTCGCGGCTCGGCCAGTTCCTCGACCCGATCGCCGACAAGATCATGGTCGCGGCGGTCATCGTCATGTTGCTGGCGTCACGCCGGGCCAATGGCGAGCCGCCGATCATCCAGGACCTGCACGTCATCCCCGCGCTGGTGATCTTGCTCCGCGAAATCATCGTCTCCGGGCTTCGCGAGTTCCTCGCGGAAGTGAAGGTGCTGATGCCGGTGAGCTGGCTCGCCAAGTGGAAAACCACGTTCCAGCTGGTCGCCCTTGGCGCCCTCATCCTGGCCGGCGCCATTCCCGGGCAGCAGTGGGTCCACCAGGTCGGGCTGGCAAGCTTGTGGGCGGCGGCGGCGCTGACCCTGGTCACGGGCTATGACTATCTGCGCGCCGGCATCCGCCACATGGACTGATTGCCTACCGGTCGACGACCCCCATCCGCGCCGCTGCCGAACGACCGGGGAGGACGAAACCAACGTCGCGGTTGGCGAAATCAATGGTCACCTGGTCGAACTGGCCGAGCACGTCCATGCCGAGCAGGATCGCCGGCTGGTCGGTCAGGCCGAGTTTCTGGAACGGGTGCACTTCGGAAAACGCCACCGGCATGTTGCGCAGGCGAAGACCGCCGATCGAGGCGCCGCGGATCTGCGTATAATCGGCGACGATCTTGCCGCCGGTGACGCTGATCAGGCCGATCGGAGTCGTCGCTGCGAGCCGACCCTTGCTAGCAAGCTTGCGGCGCAGCGCCTCGTTGCCGACGGTGACCTCGCTGCCGGTATCGATCACTACCCACAGCTTCTGCCCTTCGACACGGGCGTCGGCGACGATCAGCCGGCCAAAGCGGTTGCGCGCCGTGACGACGACCGTGTTGGGGTCGCGGACCTCATCGCGGTCGCGCGAAGGTGAGATCGACATCGTCCGCCTGGCGAAATCGAACAGCACGCGCTGCGACTTGAGGCTGTCGACGCCGAGCACGCCGTCGGCGCCGAGATTGTAGCGCAAGAAGGCCGGTGCATGGATGTTCTTGAGCGAACGGGCGCTGACTTGGAGGCGCGGAATGACCATTGTCGCGACGTCGCTGACCTCGCTCATGCTATGCACCTGTGCGACGGCACCGGCCTGGAGGCTGAGGCGGCCGGCGAGCTCCTGCGCGATCAGTGTGCGCTCGGCGCCAGTATCGACGAGGAAGCGGAACGGGCCGTGGCTACCGATGCTGACCGGGACCGTCATCCGCTGGGTTTGATCCTCCTGGAACGCCAGCTGGTCGACCGGCGTGGGGGCAGCTGGCGTGCCGGGCTGTGCCCGCAGCGGCAGCGCCAGGAGCAGCGCCAGCGCCGGAACCGTCATGTGTCGAACCAGCCGTCTTCGCATCTGCACAGCTCCCGAGGGAATAGGCAGGATAGACCTTCGCCCCGGCAATCGCCACCGTTTCCAGTCGGGTGCCCCACTAATCGATTTTGCCAGTCGGACTGACCAAGTTTAATCGCTTTCGTCGCATGACGGCCGCGCCTAGGGCAGGGTCGAACATTGAACTTTCAGGAGAGCAGACCATGGACGCAAAGACGGGTGAGATGGGGTCGGGCTGTCCGGTCGACCGGCCGACCACGGTACGCTCGCTGCTGGGGCGGCAGAACCGCGACTGGTGGCCCGAATCGCTGCCGCTGGAAGTGCTCAACCAGGGCGGAACCTCGCCAGACCCGATGGGCGAC
>JACCSV010000086.1 GCA_013812805.1 Sphingomonas sp.
CTCGCCCACCGCACCGGCAGCATCCCGATCCACGCGATCGTCACCGAGACCCCGGCGAGCCTGTTCGGCTTGCTGTCCTACCGCGACCCCAAGTCACCGTTGGCGGCGATGAGCTGGGGCGCTGAGGATTTGTCGGCGGCGCTTGGCGGCTCGTCCAAATATGAAGAGAGCGGGGAGCTGGCTTTCACCTACAAGCTGGCGCGCTCGCTGTGCCTCGCCGGAGCCGTCGCCGCGGGCGTGCAGCCGGTCGACGGTGTGTTCGCCGATTTTCGCGACGGCGACGGCCTCAAGCGCGAAGCCGAAGCGGCGCGGCGCGAGGGGTTCACCGGCAAGCTCGCGATCCATCCCGACCAGGTGGCGGTGATCAATGCCGCCTTCACTCCGTCAGCGGAAGAGATCGCCCACGCGCGGTCGGTCGTCGACGCGTTCGACGCACAGCCGGGCGCGGGCGTGCTCGCGGTCGGCGGCAGCATGATCGACCGGCCGCATCTTGAGCAGGCGCGGCGCGTTCTAGGACGTGCAGCCAGGGAGTAAGCGTGATCATGGCCGAAGCGGTGCATCCGGTCCCGGAAGGTTTCGACGCCCGGATCGGCTCGTCCGAGCTCGCCCGGCTTCACGAGTCCGCGGCGTCCGAGCCCGATCGCTTCTGGCTCAACCAGGCCAGGCGGCTCGACTGGGCTCGTTTTCCGACGGAGGCTGGCGACTGCTCCTTCGATGAAGCCGATTTTCGGATCCGCTGGTATGCCGACGGCAAGCTCAACCTGTCGGTCAATTGCCTCGACCGGCATCTCGAGAAGAACGCCGAGCGCACCGCGCTCATCTTCGAAGCCGACGAGCCTGGCCAGGGCCGCCGCATCAGCTACCGCGAGCTCTACGAAGAGACCTGCCGCTTCGCCAACCTGCTCAAAGCCCGCGGCATCCGGCGCGGCGACCGGGTGATGATCTACCTGCCGATGATCCCCGAAGCGGCGGCGGCGATGCTCGCCTGCGCCCGCATCGGCGCCGTCCATTCGGTGGTGTTCGGTGGCTTCTCGCCCGACAGCCTTGCCGGGCGAATCGAGGATTGCGACGCGGTGTGCGTGATCACCGCCGACGAAGGCGTTCGCGGCGGCAAGACCGTCCCGCTTAAGCGCAACGTCGATGCCGCGCTCGAAAAACGCGATGTCGCTACCGTGATCGTCGTCACCCGCACCGGCGCCGAGGTGCCGCTGAAGTCGGGCCGCGACGTCAGTTTCTCGGCGGTGCGCGACGCGCTTCCGACCGACTGCGAGCCGGAGATGATGGACGCGGAGGACCCGCTGTTCATCCTCTACACGTCGGGATCGACCGGAAAGCCCAAGGGCGTGGTCCACACCACCGGCGGCTATGCCGTCTGGGCGGCGACCACCTTCGACTGGGTGTTCGATTATCGCGAGGACGACATCTTCTGGTGCACCGCCGATGTCGGCTGGATCACCGGCCACAGCTATGTCGTCTACGGCCCGCTAGCGATGGGGGCGACCAGCGTGATGTTCGACGGCGTCCCCAACTACCCCGATTTCGGCCGCTTCTGGGAGACCGTCGACCGCCTTCGCGTAACCATCTTCTACACCGCTCCGACCGCGATCCGCGCGCTGATGCGCGAGGGCGACGAGCCGGTAAAGCGCCATAGCCGAACGTCGCTGCGGCTGCTCGGCACCGTCGGGGAGCCGATCAACCCGGAAGCGTGGGAATGGTACTGGCGCGTCGTCGGCGACGGGCGCTGCCCGGTGGTCGACACCTGGTGGCAGACCGAGACCGGCGGCATCTTGATCTCGCCGCTGCCGGGCGCGGTGGCGATGAAGCCGGGGTCGGCGACCATTCCGTTGCCGGGAATCCAGCCGCTGCTGGTCAACGCCGAGGGTCGCGAGCTCGACGGCGCGACCAGCGGCAACCTTTGTATCCGTGCCAGCTGGCCGGGGCAGACTCGCACCCTTTGGAACGATCACGAGCGCTTCTTCGCGACCTATTTCACCACCTACCGCGGCCGCTATTTCACCGGCGACGGCTGCCGCCGCGACGCTGACGGCTATTACTGGATCACCGGCCGGGTCGACGACGTGATCAACGTCTCCGGGCACCGGATCGGCACCGCCGAGGTCGAAAGCGCGCTGGTCGCCCACCCCAAGGTCGCCGAAGCCGCGGTCGTCGGCTTCCCGCACGAGATCAAGGGCCAGGGCATTTATGCCTACGTCACCCTCAACGCCGGCGAGGAAGGCGACGAGGCGATCCGCAAGGAGCTGAATCAGCAGGTCCGGCGCGACATCGGCGCTCTCGCCGCGCCCGAGAAGATCCACTTCACCCCCGCCTTGCCCAAGACCCGATCGGGCAAGATCATGCGCCGAATCCTGCGCAAGATCGCCGAGGGCGAGACGGCAGGCTTCGGCGACACCTCGACGCTCGCCGACCCCGGAGTCGTCGACGCGTTGCTGTCCGGGCGGCAGTGAAGCTCGCCGCGGCCGCGGCCGCACTCGCGCTTTGCGGCTGCGCCAGCGATGTGACGCTGCCCGCGAGCGATAGCGAGACCCTTGACCCAGTCGCCTTCTTCGCCGGCCGCACCCACGGCGAGGCGATGCTGGACACGCTGATCGAAAGCCCCGTCCGAGTGACGGTGGACAGCGTCGGGCGGATGCGGGGCAACGCACTCGTCCTCGACCAGGTCATTCGTTCGGCCGACAAGCCGGCGCGGATTCGGCGCTGGACGATGTGGCCGGTCTCGCCGAATCGGTTTTCGGGCAGCCTGACCGACGCCACTGGCCCCGTGCACGGCACCACCGAAGGGCCCCGCGCTTATATTCGCTACACGATGAAAAACGGTTTCAAGGTCGAGCAGCAACTGGCGCTGCAGAGCGACGGAAGAACCATCCTTAACCGGCTCGAAGTGACCAAATTCGGCCTCCGCGTCGCGACTCTGACCGAGACGATCCGCAAACTGGACTGACCGCAACGGCGGCTGCGGCTCCCCGTTCGCCCACTCATTTTTTTGTGCATAAACAATGCGTTAATTGACTTAGCGGAAGCGCGCCCCTAATCGAAGGCGAGTCGGCGGTGGACACCGCGGCAAGGCGCAGCCTGGGGGCCGCGCCGAACGGGGGGATTATTGAAATGGGTATTGAGTTCGATACGCTGACGTCGGCGAACCTCACGTCTAGTGGGGATAAGATTCGGTATCTTCCCGATGAGGTCGGATTCTACGGTCAAACCTTTACTGCGACGTCGGCGAATTTGACGATGATCGAGTTTGCGGTGGATCATGACTCCGGCTCAGGCCCGGTTGAAATGACCGTCATGATTGCCACTATTCGTTCAGACGCTGGCGGATTTCATCCCGACGAAATCGTATACCAGAGTGCGCTGATTACGATCAATCCGGACGCCAATGACAGCGCTGCCTCGATCGTTAGCGTCGACGTCAGTGGTCTCAGCCTGGTTGCGGGGCAGCAATATGTGATTCTGTTCAATGCAAACTCGGGCGACGGCCCGCAGTCCGATGGTAATCTGACTTTCACGACAATCAACCAAGCTGATGCCGAATACTTCGTCTTCAACCACACCACTAATCAGGATGATCAAGCGGCGTTCGACTCGAACGACTGGTATCAGGGCGACACAAACTTCATCGATGTGGCACTCCGCCTGACCTACGGGTCGCAGACCGAGGGCACCAGCGGCAACGACTATCTCATCGGCACCGCCGGCGACGACACCCTCAACGGAGGCGATGGAAACGACAAGCTCAACGGCGGCGACGGCGACGATACGCTCAATGGCGGTCGCGGCTATGATGGTGTGGTTTACACCTTGTCCAGTTCCGGAGTGACCGTCGA
>JACCSV010000117.1 GCA_013812805.1 Sphingomonas sp.
CCATGGGCATGCTTCCCATCTTGCTGAGTGCGTCGATTGTGTCGGCGAGCATTCCCGCCACTGCGCCAGTGCCGCCGCCGGATCCGGTCAGGCCGGCGATGTGGATGATCGGCGACGGCGACACCACGATCTTCCTGTTCGGCACGTTCCACGCGCTGGATGGCTCCACCAACTGGTTCAAGGACAGCGTCAAGGAAGCGTTCCAGGCGTCGGACCAGCTGGTGCTTGAAACGCTGGTGCCCAGGCCCGGGTTCGGCGCGGTTTCGGTTCCCCGCTGGCGGGTCACGACTCCTTCCACCTCATTCGCCGCCTCGACTCAGATGGTGGTCGACGCGGTCCACAGGCGAGGAATGTCGGCGACGCGTGGCGCCGATGCCGCGCTTCGCCTCGCCGCCGAGGGCTCGGGCAAGCCGGTCGCGGCGCTCGAAAGCTTCGAGTTCCAATTGAAGATGTTCAGCGCCCTTGGCACCGCTCCGCAGCCGCCGGTCCAGCTTCGCGGCACCGCCGCAATGACAATGCTGTCGGCCGTGCTCGCCAAGCTTCAGGATGCCTGGGTGCGCGGCGACACCGCGACCTTTGAGCCGATGCTGGAGCAGATGCGCGCGCAGTCGCCGCAAGCCTATCGGACCATGTTCGCCGATCGCAACGCCCGCTGGGCGGGGTGGATCGCCGGGCGGCTGCGGGCGCCGGGAACGGTGTTCCTCGCGGTCGGCGCCGGTCACCTCGCCGGTCGCGACAGCGTCCAGAATCAGCTTGCCGCGATCGGGGTGGGGTCGGTCCGGGTCAACTGAGGATGCGTCCCGAGCGCTAGTGTCCGCTTCCGACCCATTGCAGACATTAGACGAGTACAGAGGGTCAGCTAGCCCTGAGTACCGCTCTCGATCTCTAGCAGTGAATCCGTAGCGAGGGCGGTGCCAGTCTGCCTCCCAGCCGTAACCTTGAGCCACCTTCGGTCTGCAATCGAACGGCTTGGACTGGCCGCGCCAACCATCTCGTTTCCAAGGCGTGCGAAAGCTTGCGCTCACGTCGGTAAAAACGCATGCTTGCTGCGGTTAGAAATTCCTGTGGCAAGGACTCTCGATTATGGCACGCGTAATTCTTGAACAGCCTGGTGAGGACATTACCGTCGGGGGTCGATTCAACGAGTTCGGTGATCCAACTGACACGACCGTGATCGGCACCCGCTCGCCAGGTGAGGAAGTCACCGTCATAGAAGGCGACATTGTCTTAGACGCATCGTTCAACGCCGGGGGCGACGTTATTGGCCTTCCTGGTGAGGCTGACGAATATTCTGCAGAACTCATCGGGTCGCGGGTGGTCCTGACGTACGCAGCTGGGGAAGTGCGGATTAGCATACCGGTTGGTGAAACCCCGAACACGATCATTTTCGGCGGTGAAGACTCGCGCACAATTCGGATTGAGGATGGTCAGGTGTTTATCGGCGACCAAGTCGTTGAACAGTCTCGGCAGATGCTCGATAGCAACGACGCCCCACTGGCGGCTGCGGATGCGACTGGAGTAAGCAAGCAAGAGGCCAACGCCGAAGCGGCTTCCGTCGATGACGGCTTAACCTTGATCTTTTCTCCTGACGGAATCGAGATTGGCTCTTCGGACGGGGTCGCCTTTGGCGGGGGCTTGAAGGGTGACCTGCTAGCGTCCAGCGATGGCATGATTGAACTTGCTGCCCTCGGCTACACCCCGCCGGACAACATCTTCTGCGAGAGCCAGACTTTCGCTTAACCTATAGAAGGATGGGCGCGCCAGCCTCGCACCTTGACGCGCGCCCGCGCCGCCGATTCCAGATAATTCGCGCATTAGCCTGTGGCATGTCTCACACGATGAAATGAACGGGCGGCTGGTCCGACAGTGACCGGTCGCGCAATGTCGGCTTTCCACCCATTGCGGACATTAGCGGCCTAGGCCGGTCCACGACGCCAGCGGAAATCCACTAGGATCACTAGGCAGATTGCGCTCGACAAGAGCAAACGAGAAGACTGCTACGCAGAACACGACAGCCACGATCAGGGCAAGGATCATCTGCTGGCGAATGGCGCGCTGATGATCGTCGACGACAGGATAAGAGGCGATCCGGGCAGTCAACAAGATGATTAGATCGGGCAGAGCAAACAACATGACTTCTCCACGCGATGTAGGTCGATCAACCAGTGGCGTGAAAAACAAGGCCACATTCACGAGCAAGGCCACGCAGAGGCTCGTCCGGAGCCACCGCTCTTCCGCATAATCCGATGCAAGTTTGAACATGATAATGGGGCAGGCGATCGCGCAAACAACGCGATAGCTCGTGTCGAGCGGGATGCCGTGTTCGTCTTCCAGTGCGATGCTGAATATAACGAATGCAACGATGCCAAGGCCCGCGAGCCTCAGGTTCCAAAGTCGATCTCCCAATTCTAGCCCCTCACTGCCGCTGTTCACGACCACCCCGCTGCGGGCGTTGCAGCGTCCGCTTTCCCCCCATTGCGGACACGGGGGTTGGCTACTCGGCAGCCGTGGCAGGCTCGACGATCACGGGTTTCTTCGTGCCCCTGGACCAGCCCGCGACCTCATATCCGCGCTCTTTGAGACAGCCTTCAAGAGCAGTCTTGATCGCCCGCTCCTTCTTGGCCCGCTTCATCTTGGACATGCCCCATGCACCGCCCAAGATTGCGAACGGCAAGAGCACCACGGTTGCAGATGCGAGGGCCATTCCGACGGCGGGGACCATGCTTGTCGCTGCCGCACCGCCGGCGACTGCCGTAGCCGCGCCCGCCGCGGCGCCGGCTCCTGCGGACCCCGCCCTGCCGCTGGAGTCCAGCTTACCCGTGACGAAGAGCTGCTGACACGTCGCGAAGGCGGCGTCGAACTGGGATTGACTGGCCAGCGGGGCCGACAGAGTCGGCGTGAACTCGCGCGGCCTGGATGAGCAGGCCTGCAACGTCAGACAGGCGATGAATAAGCCTAACGTGAGCTTGCTTTTCATTAAATCCCCCTCGCCCGAACCTTTAGCAACTTGGATCGTGCTGCCGCTGGATGTCATGCATTTGAATGCATTGCCATTTATTTATAGCGCTCAGGCGAATGGCGCTTAGTCCGGAAAGTCAGCGCGAAGCTCGGTTGCGTACCCTCGAGGCAATGTCCGTTTTTCGACCCATCGCGAACAGCCTTAAGGCGTCGGCATCGGGCGATCACATGCCGAACGCCAAAATTAGTGCTCACGCTCAATTTGCTTTTTAAGTCACAAGCCAGCTTGTGGAAGCGATCTCGTCTCCCGATTCGGCGCACGAGCCCTCTCAAGGCCAGCTTGATCGCCTACTCGTCACGCTCGACGTCGACGTGCAGAGCTTCGCGTTGATTCAGGTCCAGCGTGGACGGCGCCTGATTGGGGAGCCCGTGGACGCGATCATGGTTCACTACGTGCTCACGGGCACGCATTATTTGACCATTGAAGGATACGATCCCGTCGATTGCCCCGCCGGCTCGATCGTCCTGATTCCACCTGCTCTTCGACCACTCGTCGCCGTTGACCGGGAACGGGTGATTGACGTGCGAGCGAAGGAGCGAAGCACGCTCACGCGTGACGGTCTGCTGATGGTGGATGCCACCGCCGGCGGCGAGCCGGACCTCCGCTACGTCTCTGGCATCGTTCATGCGAGCTTTTCGGGCTCATTCGGTTTGCTCGACAACTTGAGTAAACCGATCGCCCAGCACGTCGGCGATTACGGGATCGTTCGGGACGCTTTCAGCTTGATGACTGAAGAAGTTCGCAATCCCAGCTTGGGCTCTCGTGCACTCACGAGCGCGTTGATGAAGACTTGTCTGGTGCTGATGATTCGTCGGTTCATGGAATGCGGGGAGCAGGAAAGCTCACTCCTTGGCATCCTGTCCGACAATCGATTGAGCAAGAGCATTGCGGAAGTCCTCGATCGCCCCGCGCACCCGCACACAATCAAGAGCATGGCGGATGCCGCAAGCATGAGCCGATCGAGCTTCTGCCAAAAATTTGGCCAGGCTTTCGCGCTGACCCCAATGCAGTTCGTGACGAAGACCAGGCTTCACCACGCGGCGCAAATGCTTCGTTCGACCCCGCTTCCGGTGAAGGTCATTGCCGCAAGCGTCGGATACTCGAGCCGAAGTCAATTCTCGCGAGCCTTCCGGAATGCCTACGGCGAGGACCCAAGCACATTCAGGGGCCGAACTACCGCTCGCCCGACGGATGCTCCCAAACTGAACTGAACATGGTCGGATGCTTTCTCAGGGAAGTAATCCAGTCCCTGCGCGATTGTCCGCTTCTACCCAAAACCGACATTATGCGCGGTGTGACTTCGCATTAAAATTAAGTTATTGTGCGCCAGCCTAACCGGAGTTTTTGCTATGTGCACAAAATTGATTTGCGCCAGCCTTTTAGTGATCACGTCTAGTCCGGCGCTCAGCCAGCAAGCTGACGTGGGCGGTCGAGTCGCTGTGCAGCACATGCATCAGTGCACCGTAACTCCGGGCCCGGACTGGCAGGGTGTCACTTCGCCAATCCCCAGCATCGGGGTAGTCGTGAAAAAGAATCCGCACAAACGCGTCGCCAAACCGGCGCCGAGCCGGATTGATCTGGAACTCACTGCATCGCGGCCATTGACCGGTGACAGTGTCCCGACCGTCAGCGGCTACGCAATCAACACTAAGGGCACCGGCACCAGTTCAGGGCGGCTCGGCGCGAACTCCAGTGCAGGTGCGACGGTTGCCTGCGTCTCTCGATCCAGGGACGATCCCTATGCCGAAGACTCGGCGCGAGCGGCTTCGGCAGACATGTTTTTGCAAATGCCTCGGGACGCGCGCGCTGCCGGTTGGTCGTGCAGCGTAACCGGCAGCGAGAAATCACCGCAATTCGTTCTGACGCTGCTGGTGCCGACGATTCTGGGGCAGGCGGAACGAAATCAAGCGCCCAAAACTAGCACTGCCCGTGCGGAATGGAGTTGGGGGGCGTCAAACAGCGGTTCCCGTCGCATGTCGATTGTCCCGCACGGCTCCAGCAATCCGGGCGCGACCCAAGCTGCCTGCTCGTCTGAGGCGCCCGGTATGCAAATGAAATATGATTTTGTGGTGGAAAAAGTAGAGCGCGCCTGAAGCGGTTAGACGTCGGGCTTTCGCAAGCGGCCAGCTGCCGATCCTCGTCGATGTCCGCTTTCCACCCGAAGCGGACATCAGCCCTGCCCTTCCTTGCCACAACGGCGCCCCTCCCCTATACGCGCGCCCTTCCCCGGCCATGGTCATCCCTGGAGGCGTGGCGGGGTTTTTTTATTGGAGAAGAGCCAATGAGCGAACAGCTAACGCTGCCCGCCGAGACGCGTGAACGGGCTGGCAAGGGAGCCTCTCGTGCACTGCGTCGCGACGGCCGGGTCCCAGCCGTGGTGTACGGCGACAAGCAGGAGCCGCTTTCGGTTCACGTCGAGGAAAAGCTCCTCACCAGGATGATGTCGAACGGCCACTTCATGAACACAGTGGTGATGGTCGAGCTTGGCGGCAAGGCGAACCGCACGCTTCCCAAGGACGTGCAGTTCCACCCGGTCAGCAGCCGCCCGATCCACGTCGATTTCCTGCGCATCGGCGAGCACAGCCAGGTCAGCGTCAACGTGCCGTGCAACTTCGTCGACGAGGAAGATTCGCCGGGCCTCAAGCGCGGCGGCGTCCTCAACGTCGTTCGTCACGATCTCGAGCTGATCTGCGATGCCTCGAGGATTCCCGACCAGATCACGATTTCGCTGAACGGCCTCGACATCGGCGATTCGCTGCACATCTCCAGCGTCGAGCTTCCCGAAGGCTCCAAGTCGGCGATCGACGACCGCGATTACACTATCGCGACGGTCGTTGCTCCCTCGGCGATGAAGGCGGAAGAGGACGAAGCCGCAGCCGCGGCCGCGGACGAGGTCCCGACGCTCGATGAAGCCGAAGCCGGCGAGGACGGCGGCGAGGCCGAAGGCGGCAAGGAGGAATAATTCCTCCCTACGAGTGAAGCTCGTGGGGAGGGGGACCAGCCGAAGCCGAAAGGCGGAGGCTGGTGGAGGGGTAGTCCGCCCGGAAACCCCTCCCCCATGCTTCGCATGGTCCCCCTCCCCGGCATTGCTGGGGAGGAATTGATCGATGCAAATCTGGGTCGGCCTCGGCAATCCCGGCGCCAAATATGCGCTTCAGCGGCACAACGTCGGCTTCATGGCGGTCGACGCGGTCGGCGAAATCCATCGCTTCCCGCAGCCGCGAAAAGCCTTCCGAAGCCTCGTCACCGAGGGCCGCGTCGGCAGCCAGCGGGTGCTTCTGGTGCGGCCGCAAACCTTCATGAACGACAGCGGCGATGCGGTTCAGCAGGCGCTCCGCTTCTACAAGCTCGACTTGGCAGCCCTCACCGTCTTCCACGACGAGCTCGACCTGGCGCCGATGAAGGTCAAGGTGAAGCAAGGCGGCGGCACCGCCGGGCATAACGGCCTGCGCTCGATCGACGCCTGCCTCGGCCCCGACTTCCGCCGGGTGCGGATCGGCATCGGCCACCCCGGGCACAAGGACAAGGTCACCCCTTATGTGCTCGGCAATTACGCCAAGGCGGAAATGGACCCGCTGGCGGACTTGCTCGCGGCCATCGCCAGCGAGGCCGACTGGCTCGCCGACGGCAACGACGTCCGCTTCATGAGCGACGTCGCGCTGAGGATGCAGCCGGAGTGAGCGTCCGCAGCCTGTTCGTCACCCAGCTCTACGAGGCGCAGCTCGCCGAGCCGGCGCTACTGGGCGAACTTGCACACTCGATCCGCTCGCTTGCCGCCGACGACTCGGCCGGCAAGGCGTGGAGCCGCGAGCATGGCTACAAGGGCTACACCAGCTACGCCTCGCTCAACGATCTGCCGAAACGCGACCCGGCGTTCGCAGACCTGGCCAAGCTGCTGACGCGCCACTCCGGCGCGTTTGCCAGGGACTGCGGTTTCGAGCGCAAGCCGCGCCTCGACAGCCTGTGGGTGAATCTGTTGAAAGGCGGTGGGCATCACAGTGGACACATCCACCCGCACAGCGTCCTCTCCGGCACGTTTTACGTCGAGGTGCCCACGGAGACGGGGTCGATCCGCTTCGAGGACCCGCGGCTGCCACTAATGATGGCGGCGCCGAAGCGGCGCGAGAACGCGCCGGATGAGCTTAGACCGTTCGTCACCGTCGAGCCGCGGCCCGGGCTGCTGCTGCTCTGGGAAAGCTGGCTCCGCCACGAGGTGCTCGCCGGCCGGGGCAAGGGCGAGCGTCTCAGCGTCAGCTTCAATTTCGCCTGACTGGAACGTCACTCCGGCAGGCTTGGATACTCCCAGCGCCAGGGCAAGTCGGACGGACCGAGGATCGCATCGACCAGCCCCGGAAACGCGGCTTCGGCGCGGACGTCGTTCGACAGGATCACAACGCAACGCCGCTTTATCTCGAGGCAGACCCACGTATTGGCGGTGTTGTCATTGTGACCGCCCTTGAAAAAACCAGAGCCCTGGCGGCCGTTGAAGGTGACCAGGCCGAGCCCCGCCGCCAGCTGCTTCCAGCGCTTGCCCGGCGCGGCTTCGGGGGCAAGGGTAGGGAATTGCGCTGCCGACGTGATCGGTAGCTGGGCCTTGAGCATTTCCGCCCGCGAGCTGGCCTCGATACCGTCACCGCGCATGAAGCCGGCGGCGAAGCGGGCGAAGTCGGCGATGGTCGTATCCATCGAGCCTGCCGCGCGGGCTCGGCTGCGCTCGTCGTGGGGCTCGACCTTGCCGTCCGCCAGCCAGCCGTCGGCGAGGTTGTCGGCAAAGTTCGCGCGCCACATCATGCTGGTGTTCGTCATCCCAAAGCGGTCGAACACGCGGCGCTGCATCTCCTGGCCGAGGTCGAGCCCCAGCCCCTCCTCGAGCACGAATTGCAACAGGATCAACCCTTCGCCCGAGTAAGCGTAGCGGCCGCCCGGCTCGAAGTGGAATTTGAGCTTCCCATCCGGCTCGACGAAGGCGAAGTTGGCGAACCCGGACGAATGCGTTAGCAGGATTCGCGGCGTCAGCTTGCGCCACCGCTCGTCCCCCGCAAGATCGCCCCAATTGCCGTACGCATCGAGATTGCCGTAGGCCGGGAGCGGCCGCGGAAGATATTCGGCGATCGAGCGGTCGAGGTCGATCCGCCCTTCCTCCACCAACTGCATCACCGTGTAGACGAACACCGGCTTGGTCAGCGAGGCGCCGTACATGACGGTGTCGGTGGTGAGCGGCGCCCCCGCCGCATTGCGGTTGCCGAACGCCTGGACGGAGACGACCCGCGCGTCGTCGATGACCGCGATCGCAAGGCCCTTCGCGCCGGTTTGTGTCATCGCTGCCCTGGCAAGCTCCGCGACACGCGCTTCGCCGGGCACGCCCGCGGCGGCCGGAGCCGCAATCATTGCCAGCGCCAACGCAAATGCACGCACCCTTCATCCCCCGCCACACCGCTGGAAGTTGTCAGCATGCTTCCCTATCGAGCGTCAACGCTTTCCAGGACAGGATGAGTCATGGGCTTCCGCTGCAGCATCGTCGGGCTTGCGAACGTCCGCTCATCCTAAGATGCGCCGGATCCTCGTCATTGGATCGCCCGGTGCGGGCAAGTCCACCCTCGCCGCCGACATCGCGCGACTGACAGGCCTGCCGCTGATCCACCTCGACCAGCACTATTGGCGCTCCGGCTGGACCGAGCCGCGGCAAGAGGACTGGCTCGACAAAGTGCGGCAGCTGATTGCCGGGGATCGGTGGATCATGGACGGCAATTACGGCGGGTCGCTGCGGTTGCGGCTGAGCCGCGCGGACACCGTGGTCCATCTCGATTTGCCGGCCTGGCTCTGCGTCACGCGTATCTTGCGCCGCATCGTCGGCTCCTGGCGAAAGGTCCGCCCGGACATGGCGGAGGGCTGCCCCGAACAGTTCCGCGCGGAGTTCATCCTCTACGCGGCGACGTTCCGGATCCATCGCCGCGAGCGCGTCATGCGAATGCTCGACGGCTTCACCGGCCGCATTATCCCGCTGAAGAGCGCTGCCGAGGTTCGCAGCTTCTTGGCATCACTCGATCACAGCGGCTAAGGCCCGCGCACTCCCTGAAACCGAGGAACTGAGATGGGCTTCCGCTGCGGCATTGTCGGCTTGCCGAACGTCGGCA
>JACCSV010000123.1 GCA_013812805.1 Sphingomonas sp.
GCGGCTATATGTTCGATGGCCAACCAACCGGCGAGGACGACCCGGAGACCCAGCTCTACCGCAAGGCGATCCAGATCGTCGCCGAGAGCCAGAAGGCATCCGTCTCCTACCTGCAGCGCCAGCTTCGAGTTGGCTACAACAGCGCCGCTCGGCTGATCGAGCGGATGGAGAAGGACGGATTGGTCGGGCAACCGGATCATGTCGGCCGCCGCGAAGTGCTGATCGACCGCGACGGGCACCCGATCTAGGCTTCCCGAAGCTGAACGACCGGCAACACGAGGGTTCAGTCCGCATTCAATGCCGGGCCGCCAGACACCGGCTCAAGCACTCCCAAGGAGCATTGAATGTCTTTCGCCAATAAATTCGCGCGTGCACTGGCTCCGATGGCCATAATCGCGGCGCCAACGGCGGTCCTCGCGGCCCCGTCGGACGAGCTCGCCAAGGTCGAGGCTCACCTCACCACCGTCAGCTCGATGACCGCCAATTTCGTCCAGACCGACGGCAGGGGCCGCTCGTTGCGCGGCACGCTGCAGCTCAAGCGGCCGGGGCGGATCCGCTTTGAATATGGCGGCGGCGCCAACATGCTTCTGGTTGCCGATGGGTCGTCGCTCCACTTCATCGATTATGATGTCGGTCAGAAGTCGCGCTTCGACGTGCACAAGACGCCGCTCGGGCTGCTGCTGGCGGCCAAGCCGAACGTTGAACGAATTGCCAAAATCGTCCCGGACAAGGATCCGCGGGTCGTCGTCGTTCGCGCTCGCGACCCGGCGCGTTCGCACTACGGCAGCCTCTATCTGGCGTTCATCCACTCCAACTCGGCCCCGGGCGGACTGCAGCTGTACGGCTGGACGGCGGTCGACCCGCAGAACAAGAAGACCAGGGTGTCGTTGACCAACGTCCGCTACAACGTCGGCGTGCCGGAGAGCGCGTTCCGCTTTGCCGAGCCGAAGAAGCGGCGGCGCTGAAAAAGCGTAGCACAAAGAAACCGTTCATCGCCGCGTCAGTAAGACAATCGTAAGACCCGAACGATCCTGAAAAGGCCGGGGTTTCCCCCTGTTACCCGGGCTCCAGGACACACCTTGCGTGACGAACGCTTGGTCGGCCCTCGCTCCAAGCCCCCGGAGCGGGGGCCTTTTTGCGACCGCCGCCAGCGGTCAGCAAAATGGCCCTCCTTTTGATTCCGGCCGGTGGCGCCCTCCGAGGCGCGGAGGTAGAGAGCAAGGAGTGCAGCGCTCGATCACCATCGCCTCCTGGAACATCAACTCGGTCCGGGCCCGGATGCCGATCGTCGAGCGGCTTTTGAAAGAACATCACGTCGACATCCTGTGCCTGCAGGAGACCAAGGCCGCTAACGACGTCTTCCCGGCGGAATTCTTTCGCCGGCTCGGCTATGTCCACCAGCAGCTGCGCGGGCAGAAGATGCACCATGGAGTCGCGATCCTCAGCCGCCTCGAGCTTGCCGACCCCGGAAGCCACGACTGGCAGGATAATGGCGAGGCCCGGCACGTCGGCGTCCGGCTCGCCTGCGGAATCCGCATCGAGAACGTTTATGTGCCCGCCGGCGGCGACACCCCGGACCGGACGCTCAATCCCAAATTCGGGCAGAAGCTCGACTTCATCGATCGCATGACCGTCTGGTCCGAAGGCCTGCGCGAGCCGACGCTGATCGTCGGCGACTTCAACGTCGCGCCGCTGGAGTGTGACGTCTGGAGCCACAAGGCGCTGCTCAACGTCGTCAGCCATACGCCCGTCGAAGTCGAAGCGCTGACCCAGCTGCAGCAGGCGCACGGCTGGGTCGACATCGGCCGCGCCTTCGTTCCGGCGCCCGAGCGCTGCTTTACCTGGTGGAGCTACCGATCGCCCGATTTCACGAAGAACGACCGCGGCCGGCGGCTCGACCACATGTGGGTGTCGCCGTCGATCGCCGCGCAGGTGAGCTGGCACAAGGTGCTGGAGCCGTGCCGCAGCTGGGAGCGGCCGTCGGACCACGTGCCGCTGATCTGCGAGCTCAATTTTTGAACGAGCGGAGAGCGGTCGAGGCAGCGATCGCGGCGGTGAAGACCGGCCGGCCGGTGCGAATCGGCTCAGTGACGGTCGTCGCGGTCGAGACCGCGAGCGACGAAATGCTGCGGCTCGTCGACCCGTCGAGTACCGCTCGCTTGCTGATCAGCGGCCATCGCGCCGCGGCGCTGTCGCTGGCGAACCTGCGCGACGCCGCCGAGCCCGGCCGCCCGGTGCTGATCGAGCGCAGCCCGTGGCTGGACGGCGAGTCCGCGAAAGCGCTCGCCGATCCGGGGCTGGATCTGAGCCGCGCTCCCTTGGGACCGCTGCGGCCAGTGGCTCTGGAGGCCGAGGCGGAGGCTCGAGCAGCGCTTCGCCTGGCGCGCCGGGCGGGGCTGCTTCCGGCACTCTGGTTGGTCGGGGCGGTCGAGGGAGCAGCGGCAGTGGCAATCGACGACCTGCGCGCGGACGCTGCGGACGTCGCGCTGGTGGCGCGGGCGAAATTGCCCATCGAGGGCCTCCCGGACACGCAGATTGCCGCGTTCCGCGCCGCCGACGACGGGCAGGAGCATGTGGCGTTGATCATCGGCGCATTCGGCGGAGAGCCGCCGCTGGTCCGGCTGCATAGCGAGTGCCTGACCGGCGACGTGTTTGGATCGCTCAAGTGCGATTGCGGGCCGCAGCTCAGGGAAGCGCTGCGGCTGATCGGCGAGGCGGGCGGCGGCGTTTTGCTCTACCTGCGCCAGGAAGGCCGCGGCATCGGCCTTGCCAACAAGCTGCGCGCTTACGCGCTTCAGGACCGCGGGCTCGACACTGTCGACGCCAACATGCGCCTCGGCTTTGCCGACGACGAGCGCGATTATGCCCACGCCGCCGCGATTCTCCGAGCCCTCGGCATCGACCGGGTGCGGCTGCTGACCAACAACCCGGCCAAGGCAGGCGGGCTGGAAACGGCGGGGATTGCGATCGCGGAACGGGTCCCGCACGCGATGCCGCCCAACCCGCACAACGCCGACTACCTCGCGACAAAGCGCCGCAAGAGCGGTCACCTCGGTTAGTCCTCGAACAGCGCGGTCCCGACCCGCACCGCGGTTGCGCCGAGCATCACCGCGGCGCGATAGTCGTCCGACATGCCCATGCTGAGGCCGCCGACCTCATGCTCGCGCGCTATCTTTGCGAGCAGTGCGAAGAAAGGCGAGGGCTCAACGCCCAGCGGCGGGATCGCCATCAGCCCGGCGAGCGGCAGCGGCGATTGGCGAACGGCCGTTACAAGCGCGCCGACATCGCCGATCGCGCAGCCGCCTTTCTGCTCCTCCTCGCCAATGTTCACCTGGATGTAGACGGCAGGGGTTCGCGCCGACTTTTCCGACGCTTTCGCCAGCGCTTCGAGCAGGGAAATTCGGTCGAGCGAGTGGATGGTGTCGAACAGCGCTACGGCTTCGGCCGCCTTGTTCGATTGCAGCCGCCCCACACAATGCAGTCTGACGCCATTATGACGGGCGAGCAGCTGTGGCCATTTCGACTGCGCCTCCTGCACTCGGCTTTCGCCAAAGTGCCGTTGACCGGCCGCGATCAGAGCTTCGATCTCGTCTGCACCGCGGGTCTTGGAAATGGCGATCAGCGTGACGTCGGCCGCGTCGCGCCTAGCCAGCTTCGCCGCAGCGGCGATCGATTCTAGGATGGAGTCCCGGCGAGTTGCGGCGATGGACATCATCCCGGCTATAGGAACGCCAATGCCGCCCCGCCAGAAGCCTTGGCCCACGCAATGGCTGATCACCGATGAGCGCATGGGCGAGCAGCTTTGCGATGCAATTGGCAGGCTTGATGCGGGGGACGGGATTGTCCTGCGGCATTACCGCCTGGACGGCGCCGCCCGGCGCGAGCTTGCTGACGCGCTCGCCAAGGTTTGCCGCCAGCGCGGCATCATGCTGGCCGTTGCCGGCGATTCGAGCCTCGCCACCGACGTGCGCGCGGACCTGGTTCACAATCCGTCCGCGCCGACCGGGACGCCATTCTCCCGATCGGTGCATTCGATCGAACAAGCGGAAGCTGCGCGCCGAGCCGGCGCCGCGCTGGTGTTCGTCTCGCCGGTGAACTCTACTCGCTCGCACCCGGGCCAGGAGCCCCTGAGCCGAGCCCAAGCGATCCGTATCGCCCGGGTTGCGCAGGTGCCGGCGATTGCGCTGGGCGGCATGGATCCGCGCAAGTTCAAACTGCGGTTCGCAGACGACTTCTACGGCTGGGCCGGGATCGACGCTTGGCTTACGGTCACTAAAGTCACTCGGTAATGCAGCTTTTCAGTGGGTCTCCGCAGAAACCCACCGGCCTAGAACTTGAAGGCGGTGCCGATGTAAACCGCCTGGCTGTCGACGCGGTCGTCCTTGAGCGCCGAGAGGCGGTCGCGCTCGACCTTGTAGCGGACGCCGCCGGTGACCGCGATTCGCCGGCTGAGCGAATAGGACCCGCCAACATCGAGCGCATAATTGTCCGGCTCGCGAAGCGCCTGCACCGACCTTTGCTCGGAGCGGTCGGCGGAGACCGCGACCCGACCGGTGAACCGCGGCAGCGAATAGCTGACCCCGACCATGGCGCTGTCGCGGCCATCGACCGGGGCGCCAGCCGGCTTGACCTTGCCGATCTCGCCAGCGACGGCGAAACGGCGCCAGCCGACGGCGGCGCCAAGGTTATAGGTGACCGGCGCCAGCGCACTGGCCGGCGAGGCCGGACCGTTGGCCGAAGCCATCGCCGGCGACGTAGCGCGAGCGCGAATCGCGACGCGAACCTGTGACGGCCGGCTCTTGGCGGCGGCGGGCGTGAACTTGAAGTCGGCGAGCGACGGCGCGCCGCGGTTGAGGCGAGCGGCGAGGCGGGGGTCGGCGGTGGCCGGGGTAAATGTCATCATCGGCCGAGCGCTGAAAGAAATGCTAGGAGCGCGCCGCTTCGAGTCGGCGGCGATCGCGGGCGACAGCAAAAGCCCCACAACCCCTACGGTTGCGGCCAGCTTGACTGCAGTGGAACGGCCGATACCGCGCACGTTCAAACTCCCTGTTCGCCTGAGTCATATAGGCTGGCGATCTTGAAGGTTCCATGACCCGAATCGATTCGGAATCGAGCTGTTGCACTTGCACAACAAATTTTGGCGCCCTGGACCCCGCTTGCGGCAAGCTGGGCAGCATCTATAACGCCGCCCGAGCCGCCAGCCGGTGGCCGGAATTAGACCGGAGGCGACTTTCATGACGGGCCGCTTCGATCCGGCGGTTGCCGATGTCCGCTGGCAAAAGCGCTGGGACGACGAGCGCTGCTTCATCGCCGATTCGGCGAGCGCCAAGCCGAAAAGCTACGTGCTGGAGATGTTCCCCTATCCATCTGGGCGGATCCACATGGGCCATGTCCGCAACTACACGATGGGCGACGTGCTTGCCCGCTACCGCCGGATGCAGGGCTTCGAGGTGCTCCATCCGATGGGCTGGGACGCCTTCGGGATGCCGGCGGAGAATGCGGCGATGGAGCGCGGCGTGCATCCGGAAGGCTGGACCCGGTCCAACATCGCGGCGATGCGCGATCAGTTGAAGCGGCTCGGCTTCGCGCTCGACTGGAGCCGCGAGCTCGCCACCTGCGACCCTGAATATTACGGGCATGAGCAGGCGCTGTTCCTCGACCTTTACGAAGCCGGCCTGGTCTATCGCAAGGAAAGCGAGGTCAACTGGGACCCGGTCGACATGACCGTGCTCGCCAACGAGCAGGTGATCGACGGCCGCGGCTGGCGGTCGGGCGCCTTGGTCGAGCGGCGCAAGCTCGCCCAATGGTTCCTGAAGATCACCGATTTCGCCGAGGAACTGGTCGACGGGCTGAAGACGCTCGACCAATGGCCCGACAAGGTGCGGCTGATGCAGGAGAACTGGATCGGCCGCAGTCGCGGGCTGCAGTTCCGGTTCGGGCTTGCCGACGCGGTTGGGGGCATCGATTCGGTCGAGGTCTTCACCACCCGCCCGGACACCATTTTCGGCGCCAGCTTCGTCGCCATCGCGGCAAGCCATCCGTTGGCCGAAGCGCTGGCCCGCGACGACGAGCAGGCGCGAGCGTTCATCGCCGAATGCCGCGCCGGTGGCACCAGCGCCGCGGAGATCGAGTCCCAGGAGAAGCGCGGGTATCGCACCAGCGCGGAGGCCGTTCACCCGCTCGAGCCCGAGTGGGGGCTGCCGGTGTACATCGCCAATTTCGTGCTGATGGAATACGGAACCGGAGCAATCTTCGGCGTTCCGGCCCATGATCAGCGAGACTTAGAATTTGCGACGCAATATCAGTTGGCGATCCAGCGAGTCGTCGCAGCTGAGGTTGCGCAGGCGTCGGAACCGGTAGGAGAGGAAGCCGACAACTCGCCCGGAATCGCCGTGAATTCGCGGTTCCTCGATGGGCTCCCGACCAAAGAGGCCTCCGCGGAGGTCATCCGCCGCGCCGAAGCGGACGGGTGGGGCAAGGGCACGACGGCGTATCGCCTGCGCGACTGGGGTGTCTCCCGCCAGCGGTACTGGGGCACGCCGATTCCGATCATCCACTGCGAGGCGTGCGGCGCGGTCCCGGTGCCGCGCGACCAACTGCCGGTGGTGCTTCCGGCCGACGTCAGCTTCGACCTCCCCGGCAATCCGTTGGACCGCAACGACGCGTGGCGCCTGGTTACCTGCCCCGGCTGCGGCGGCGACGCGCGGCGCGAGACCGACACCTTCGACACCTTCATCAACTCGAGCTGGTATTTCATCCGCTTCGCCAGCGCGCCGGCCGACCGACCGTTCGACCGCAGCGAAGCCGAGGCCTGGCTTCCGGTCGGCCAGTATATCGGCGGCGTCGAGCATGCGATCCTGCACCTTCTCTATGCGCGCTTCTGGACCCGGGCGCTCGAGCGGATCGGACGCCTTGACGTCGCCGAGCCGTTCAAGGGCCTGTTCACGCAAGGGATGGTCACCCACGAGACCTACCGCGCCGGCGACGGCAGCTGGCTCAGCCCCGACGAAGTGCGGCGCGAGGGAGACGATTGGGTGCATGTCGAGGGCGGCCGCCCGGTCGAGGCCGGCCGGGTCGAGAAAATGTCCAAGTCCAAGCGCAACACCATCGACCCGGAGCCGATCGTCGACAAGTACGGCGCCGACGCGGTGCGCTGGTTCATGCTGTCCGACAGCCCGCCCGAGCGCGACCTCGAATGGTCGATCGGCGGGATCGAAGGGGCGGCGCGGTTCGTCCAGCGCGTCTGGCGGCTGGCGTCGGCCGACTCCGCGAGCGAAGCTGAAGACGACTCGCTCAACCGCAAGCTGCACCGCACCATCGCGGCCGCAGGCGAAGCGATCGAGGGCCTGCAGTTCAACAAGGCGGTGGCACAGCTGTACGAGCTGGTCTCGGCGATCGAAAAAGCCAGGCCGTCCGCGACGCGAAGCGAGGCTGTTCGCACTCTCGTCCGCTTGATCGCGCCGATGGCGCCGCACCTGGCCGAGGAGTGCTGGGA
>JACCSV010000126.1 GCA_013812805.1 Sphingomonas sp.
GTGAATGACGCTTTTGGGAGGAAATTGCTATGCACGTCGGGCATTGGTGCGCGCCCGTAGCTCAGTTGGACAGAGCACGAGCCTTCTAAGCTTGGGGTCGCAGGTTCGAATCCTGCCGGGCGCGCCAAAGCGGTGTCAGAGATTGGTCGGGGCGTTTACCAGCAGCGCTTGATCGCATCGGCGATCGAGCGGTCCTGCGCGTCACCGCGGTGGGCGATAAAGGCTTCGATCCGGGTTCGACCGTCAGCTTCCGTGAATCGAATTTGATAGGGGTTTCTCACGCCCTGTGTGCCTTCGTTGGAAATCCGGCCTCCGCGCTCGTGCGGAACGAACCACGAAGGCCTCGACTGCGCCTCCTGGATGGACACAAAACAGGATCCGAACTCGTGCATCGATTTGGACGTGCTACCGGCGATCAGCGGCGCGTCCGCCGTCGGAACGAGCGCCGGGCCGGCACTTTGAATGATCAAGGCGATTGCCATCAACAAGAAGTGGACTTTCCGAAAACGTCGGGGCTGAAGAACCCGCCGCCTGAAGTTTGAGGCAGCGGGTCGATCAGATAGTCAACGTCGCTCACGTCCCAGACTAGCGGCCCTTAACAGACACGCTGACCGGTGCTCGCGGTCCCGAAGTATTGCTGCCGTTCAGTACCGACACGTCGACAAGCCGGCCGCTTTTCCCGCCTCTCTGATTGAGCGCCGAGACGTTTACCAGCGGGCGCACGCCCTTGGTGCCGGCGTCATTGAGAGCCTTGATTTTCGCGACGTTGCCGCGATTGCCGACTGCAATCTTGAGAGTAGTCACCTCTTTGGACCGCGATTGATCACCGATCTTCACGGCCTGCCCGACAGTTACGGACACGGTCTTGCCCGTCGTGGTGATCGGATCAGCGAGCGCAGAGGTCGCTGGAAGGATCATTGACGCACCGACTATCAGCATGAACTTGGTCATGATGTTGTCCTCTCTATTGATCGAACCAAAATGGTCCTATCTGCCTAGAGAAACGCTCGGGACTCGCCGCGACGAGCTCGACGAGCGTGTCGCGTGTCGCCGCTCGTCCAATGAAGCCTGCAGCCACTTCGGCGACCCGATCGGGCGCCCGCGCACCCTGGAAAGCGACCCTGCGGATCGGGGTGTTGCTGCCTGCGGCCTGAACTGTATTCTCGCCCGCCGCGGTCCGGGCAACGGCTCTGGGAGCGGGCCGAGACCGGTCGCGCCGATTCTCGATGATCGGGTTCGATCTCGGTTGAGCCTGAGCAGCGGCAAGAGCCGCTATCAACGCCAGCATAGTGCCCTCCCCAGTTAGCTCGCAGAATTACCGCCTGTTCGAAATCAGCAATACACAATAGTGAGACAACGGCGCTCTAAAATCCCGAATTAGTCAATAATTCAACGGCCAGTCTGCCGCGTCGCTTGGCTTCGTTCTTCCCGAACGCGCCAGTGTCCAAGCGTCAGAGGAAAAAGTTGCGATTGCCGGAGCTGTTTGGCTGAAACTCGCAGCCTGGCTGATTTCGGCCGTGATCATCAGTTTGAATATCAAGCTGCTGACCAACTTCGTCTTCGGCTAGCCGACCAGCTTCCCCGGATTCATCAGGCCATGCGGATCGAGCGCCCGCTTGATCGCGCGCATCGCCGCCAGGTCTCCGGGTGCCGCCAGCCGCTCGAGTTCGCTTCGCTTCATCTGGCCAATGCCGTGCTCGGCGGAGATCGAGCCACCGGCGGCGGTGACCAGATCGTCGACGAAGCGGGTGATCGGCGGCCCTTCGGAATCGATCCACCCGGGCACCGCGCGGCTGCCGGCGCGAACGTGGAAGTGGACGTTGCCGTCGCCGAGGTGGCCGAAGGCGCTGGCCACGGTTCCGGGGAACGCGTGCTCGACCGCCGCCGACGCCTCGGCGATGAAGCGCGGCATGTCGGCAACCGGCACGGAAATGTCGTGAGCGGTCGAGGGCCCTTCGCACCGCTCGGCTTCGGAGATGCTGTCGCGAATCCGCCACAAGGCATCGACCTGCGCCTCGCTGGACGAGACGGTCGCATCCTCGATCAGGCCGACTTCGTGCGCGCCGGCGAGGAGCGACTGCAGCAATTCGGCCGGGTCAAGATCGGCGGTGTCCGCCGCCGCTTCGATCAGCACGTGCCAGCGATGCCGGCCCTTGAGCGGGTTGCGCGTGCCCGGGATGTGCGTGAGCACGAGCTCGAGCGAATCTCCGGCGATTAGCTCGAATCCTTCGATTCGGCCGCTGCGCGTCTCGCAAAAGCGAAGCAGGGCGAGCGCCGCCTGCGGATCGGCGAGCCCGGCCCAGGCAACGGCTCGAGCGGTAACTGCGGGCACGAGCCGCAACGCCGCCGCGGTGATGACGCCGAGCGTCCCCTCCGAGCCGACCATCAACTGGTCCAGGCTGTAGCCGCGATTGTCTTTCTTGAGCCCCGACAAGCCGCTGTGGATCGACCCATCGGGTAGCACCGCTTCCAGGCCAGCGACCAGCGAACGCATCGTCCCGAACCTGAGCACCTGGGTGCCGCCGGCGTTGGTCGCGCAGAGCCCGCCGATGGTGCAGCTGCCGCGAGCGCCAAGCGTCAGCGGAAAGCGACGCCCCGCGTCCGCCGCGGCTTGATGGAGCGAGGCGAGGATCACGCCCGCTTCCGCCACCGCGCTATTGGCCTCGACGTCGAGCGATCGGATCCGATCCATCCGGCGAAGTGAGAGGATCAGTGCCGAGCCGTCCGCCGGCGGCGTCGCTCCGCCGACCATCGAGGTGTTGCCGCCCTGGGGGACCAGCGCCACTCCAAGCTCGCCGGCCAGGCCAACCACCAGCGCCACCTCCTCGGTCGAACCTGGAGCAAGGATCGCATCCG
>JACCSV010000134.1 GCA_013812805.1 Sphingomonas sp.
AAGGCGGCGCGCAAATCGGTGCTCTGGGCGACCGGCTGGATCGGCTATTTCTACCTCCTGACCTTCATTATCGGCTTCGGCGCGATCGTCATGGTCGCTACCGATCCGTCGTTCCTCGATCCCGCGGGCGGCCTGCGCGGCGGCGGCAACATGGCGGCGGTTCACCTCGCCGACGCGATCGGCGGCAATCTTTTCCTCGGTTTCGTTTCCGCGGTCGCGTTCGCCACCATCCTCGCCGTCGTCGCCGGGCTGACGCTGGCCGGGGCATCCGCGGTCAGCCATGACATTTATGCCTCGGTGCTGCGCAAGGGCGAGGCCAAGTCCGAGGACGAATTGCGCGTCTCGCGGCGCACCGTGCTCGTGCTTGCGGTGATCGCCATCGCGCTCGGCATCGTCTTTGAAAAGCAGAACGTTGCTTTCATGGTGAGCCTGGCATTCGCGCTCGCCGCTTCCGGCAATTTCCCGGTGTTGCTGCTGTCGATCCTGTGGAGCGGCTGCACGACCCGCGGTGTAGTCTGGGGCGGCAGTGCAGGCGTCTTGCTGGCCCTGGTGCTGACTATTCTCTCGCCAGCCGTATGGGTTGCGGTGTTCGGCTACAGCGAGGCGATTTTCCCGTACACCTCACCGACGATTTTCTCGATGCCGGTCGCCTTCTTCACGATCTGGATCGTCTCCCGGCTCGACAGGAGCGGGCGCGGGGTTATCGATCGCGACGGCTATGTCGAGCAGCGCATGCGGTCCGAGACCGGCATTGGCGCGACGTCCGCCTCAGACCACTGAGGCCTGTTCCGCCTCCGCCCAGGCCAAGTCTGCCAACGGCTCGAGCTTGTCGACCATTTCGGCGGCGTGGGCCGACGAGGCGGTGCCGCGGGCCAGGCGGCCCTTGATGCCGTGAATGATCGCCGCCAGCCGAAACAGGCAGAAGACGATTAGGTAATCCTTGTCCGACAAGTGGTCGCGGCCGGTGCGCGCGCAATATGCGGCGACGTAGTCATCCTCGCTCGGGATCCCGAGCGCCGCGATATCCAGTCCGCCGAGCCCGGCGAAGAGGTCGCGCGGCATCCGGTACATCAGCAAGTGATAGGTGAAGTCCGCAACCGGATCGCCGAGCGTCGACAGCTCCCAGTCGAGCACGGCCCGGATCGACGGTGCGTTCGGTTCGAAGACGATGTTGTCGCAGCGGAAGTCGCCGTGGACGATGCACTGGCGGCCGCGGTCGGGCGGCAGGTTCTTCTCCAGCCAGGCGACCAGCCGGTCCATCGTCTCGATCCGGCCGGCCTCGGCATCGCTCAGATATTGCTTCGACCAGCGCGCAACTTGCCGCTCGACGAAGGCGGCGGGCCTGCCATAGTCGGCAAGGCCGAGGGCGGCGGGATCGAAGGCGTGGAGCGCGGCAATGGTCGCATTCATCGCGTCGAAGTGCGCTGCGCGCTGCTCGCGGTCGACACCCGGCAAGTGCGCTTCCCAGAATATCCGGCCTTCGACCAGGTCCATCACGTAGAATGACGTGCCGACGATGCTTTCATCCTCGCACAGCGCATGCACTTTCGGGACCGCAAATCGCTGCTCGCCAAGCGCCGCGAGCACCCGATATTCCCGCTCCACCGCATGTGCTCCGGCGAGCAATTTGCCGGGCGGCCGGCGGCGAAGCACCAAGGGGCCGCTGCCTGCGTCGATCCGATAGGTCGGATTGGATTGGCCGCCCTTGAACTGGCTGACGCGAATCGGGCCGCGGAAATCCGCGACGTGTCGCCCCAACCACTCTTCGAGGCCCCGCTCGTCGAACCGAAGCTCGGCGGAAACGGCTCGGCTGCCGCTGTTCGCTTGGGTGCGGTCCATCGCTGCGGCCCTGTAGCAATGAACCCGCGGCTGTCACGCGCGTTGCCGAGATATGCCTCGCCTCATTCATTTGTCCGACCTCCATTTCGGCGCCCACGACGACCGGCTGGTCGAAGCCGTCGAGCGCCGAGTCGACGAGGACAAGCCCGCTTTGGTCGTCATCAGCGGCGACTTCACGCAGCGCGCCCGGACCGAGCAGTTCCAGGACGCCTGTCGCTTTCTCGACCGGCTAAAGGAGCAGGGCCACGACGTGCTCGCCGTCCCGGGCAACCATGACGTGCCGCTGTATGACGTGCTCCGCCGCTTCCTGTCGCCGCTGACCCGCTATCGCCGCTACGTTGGCGACACGCTTTGCCCGTTCCACGAGATCGACGGGGTGACCGTGCTGGGGATCAACACCGCCCGCTCGTTTACCTTCAAGGACGGACGCGTCAGCCACGAGCAAATCGAGCATATCCGCCAGACCTTCGAGCACACCGACCCCAAGTCGATGCGGGTGCTGGTCACGCACCATCCGTTGTTCGCGATGCAGGTCGGCGACGAGATCACCCCCGCCGCCGCCCGTAGCGAGCTGGCGCTGGATGCGATCGGCCATGCGGGCGTCGACCTGCTGCTCGCCGGCCACAACCACCACGCGTCTATCCATGACGCCCGAGACCTGGTTACACGCGCCGGGTCCGCACTGGTCATCCAGGCGGGAACCGCAACCTCCGTTCGCGTGCGCGAGCAGCCGCAAAGCTTCAACCGCATCGACATCGAGGGCAGTCAGGTGACTTTGACGGTCCTCGTGTGGAACGGCAGCGAGTTCGTCAACGAGGACGCGAAGACGTTCCGCCAGGAAGACGGCGCCTGGAGCGCGGTTCAAGCCCAAGCGCCCGAGGCCGCGCACTGACTTGCCACATCAACCGGCGCGCTTAGAGGCGGAGCCGATGGACGCTGGTTTCGACATCGAGGAGTTCGTGCGCCGAATTCTCGCCGAGGACCTCGGCACCGGCGGCGACGTCACATCCGCCGCGACGATCGGAGCGACAGCACGCCTGGCGGCGGAGCTCACCTGCCGCGAGCCGATCGTCGTTGCCGGGCTCGAGCTCGCCGCAGCCTTTTTCCGCGCCCTCGATCCCGACGTGCAGATCGAAATGTTTGCTGCCGATGGCGAGCCGGCCGACGAGGGTAGGGTGCTGATGCGGATCGAGGGGTTGGCGCGCCCGATGCTCTCGGCGGAGCGCTCGGCGCTCAACATGCTTCAGCATGTGTCGGGGATAGCGACTCTGACCCGGCGTTATGTCGACGCGATCAGCGGCACCGGTGCGGTGCTGCTCGACACCCGCAAGACTATTCCGGGACTTCGCGCAGTGGAAAAATATGCGACGAGCATGGGCGGCGCGACAAACCACCGAATGCGGCTCGACGATGGAATGCTGATCAAGGACAACCATGTCGCCGTCGCTGGCGGTGTTGGAGCGGCGGTGCGCGCCGCCAGGGGGGCCGCTACCGGGCTAGAGGTCCAGGTTGAGGTCGACCGGCTGGAGCAGATCGCGGAAGCGCTCGAGGCCGGTGCCGATCGCCTACTGCTCGACAATATGGACGTGGCGACTTTGCGTCGGGCGGTCGAGCTGGTCGCTCGGCGGGTGCCGCTCGAAGCCTCCGGCGGGGTCGACCTCGACACCATCCGGGGAATTGCGGAGACCGGCGTCGATTTCATCTCGGTCGGTCGGATCACCCAGTCGGCACCGGCGGTCGACATCGGCATGGATTACGCTTTGCCTGGGAGCTTCGCTCCTCGCAATGACGCCAGAGCGCCTATATAGGGCCTTCCAAAGTTAGGAGAGACGCGTGTTCAAGGGCTTGCAGCCTATCCAATATGCCGGCCACGAGGTGTGGCCGCTGATCGAGGGCGGCAAGGGCGTTTCCGCGACCAACCATGCAAGCTCCGGCGCTTGGGCGGCGGCGGGCGGGATCGGCACCGTGTCGGCGGTCAACGCCGACAGCTACGACCCCGAAGGCCGGATCATCCCGCAGGTGTATGAAGGCATGACCCGGCGCCAGCGGCACGAGGAGCTGATCCAGTACGGCATCGACGGTGCCGTCGCGCAGGTCGAGCGCGCCTACGAAATGGCCGACGGCAAGGGCGTCATCAACATCAACGTGCTTTGGGAAATGGGCGGGGCGGTCCCGATCCTGCACGGCGTGCTGGAGCGGGCGCGGGGCAAGATCGCCGGGGTCACCTGCGGCGCCGGAATGCCGTACCGGCTGTCGGAGATCGCGGCATCCTACGGCGTCTATTATCTGCCGATCATCAGCTCCGGCCGTGCCTTCAGGGCCCTATGGAAACGGGCCTATTCCAAGGCTCCCGAGTGGCTCGGCGGTGTCGTTTACGAGGACCCTTGGCTGGCCGGCGGGCATAACGGCCTGTCCAACGCGGAGGACCCCCGCCAGCCGCAGGACCCCTATCCACGAGTCAAGGAATTGCGCGACGTTATGCGGGAGGGCGGGATTCCGGACAGCGTGCCGATCATAATGGCTGGCGGCGTCTGGCGGCTCGACGAGTGGGACAATTGGATCGACAATCCCGAGCTTGGGCAGATCGCCTTCCAGTTTGGCACTCGGCCGCTGCTGACCCAGGAAAGTCCGATCCCGCCGGGATGGAAGTCGCGGCTGATGGAGCTGGAGGAGGGCGATATCCTGCTCCACCGCTTCTCGCCGACCGGCTTTTACTCGTCGGCGGTGCGAACGCCGTTCCTTCGCAACCTCGAAGCGCGAAGCGAGCGCCAGATTGCCTTCACTAAGGAGCAGATCGGCGACCATGCGTTCGAACTCGACGTCGGCATCGGTACCAAGAAGAATTATTGGGTGACGCGCGGCGACCTGCAGCATGCCCGCGAATGGTATGCCGCCGGCTTCACCCAGGCGATGAAGACGCCCGACGACACTTTGGTCTTTGTCGATCCGACCGAGGAGAAGCAGAT
>JACCSV010000144.1 GCA_013812805.1 Sphingomonas sp.
CCGCCAATCCTTCGCTCGAGCCAGAGCGGCTGGCCGGAGTCGAGATTGGCGCCCGCTACGTCCGCGGCGGTGTCTCATTGTCCGGCACGGCGTTTGCCAATCGGCTCGAGGATTCGATCGCCAATGTAACTCTCGGGCAGGGACCGGGAGTGTTTCCCGGCATCGGCTTCACCACCGGCGAATACCGGCAACGCCGCAATCTGGACGCGGTGCGGGTGCGCGGAGTCGAGCTTTCGGCGGAGGTCCGGCGCGGGCCGCTGACCGCCAGTGGCAGCGCCAGCTTCACGGATGCCGAGGTGCAAGGCGACGGTGCCGCGGCGGTGCTTGACGGACTGCGACCCGCGCAAACGCCACGCATCGGGCTCACCGGCGGCCTAGCGTGGGACAAGGATGGCCGCAGCCTCTCGCTCGTCGTCCGCCATGTCAGCGCCCAGTATGAAGACGACCTAAACCGGGACAGGCTGCCGCCCGCGACGACCGTCGACGCCTTCGCCGCCTGGCCATTGAGCCGCAGGCTGCAGTTATTCGCCCGAGGCGAGAATATGCTCGACGAGCTGGTCGTCGCCGGCATCGGGGGCGACGGGTCGGTCGAGCATGCCACTCCCCGCACCTTGTCGATCGGCGTCCGGCTGCAATCGAGACGCGGCTCGCGATAACGCTCACGCCGGCTGCGCGCAGGTGAGGGTAAGGAAAAATGGTGGACGCACTAGGGCTCGAACCTAGGACCCGCTGATTAAGAGTCAGCTGCTCTACCAACTGAGCTATGCGTCCATGCCTGTCAGGCGAAGTTGTGGGCGGCCTGGGTTAGCGGCTTCCGATGCGGGCCAGATAACAATGCAGCCCTCTTCGCGCAAGGTATCGGCTTCGAGGGTTTCAGCCGACCGAAAGGTCGCGCTGCTGGTTGACCAACCGCCATTCGTCGAGGTCGCCGAGCATTACCCGCGCCGCCTGCTCGGTCAGGTCCGCCGCTCGCGACAGCGTTACCTCCTTGCGCAGTTCCTGCTCGAGCTGGCCGAGCGTGTTGGCGGTCGCCATCGAGCGCAGCGCATCGCCGCCGAAATCGGCCTGGAAGCGGATTCCGAACACCGCCGTGCCCAGCGCCGGGAATCCGGCCGACACCAGTGTGAACCAGGCGCCGTAACGGTCGACCCACTCGGCGCCGAGCGCCAGCCCGAGCAGAGTCGCGAGCGACACCAGCAAAGTCGCGAGGAACAGCATCGTCGCAAGCGTTCCCAGCCTGCGGTCGAGCCGGTCGATCCGGAGCGAATTGCGCTGGTGATACGCAACCTGCGGCCTGATCTCGTAATCGGCGATCGCCTGCGCGAGCCTGGGCGCACCGGCCTTGTCGATCGACCCCGCGGGGCAGGCGAGGGCGCGCCACACCCCGATCGCATACCATTCGATCCACCGCCGCGGCACCGGATTTGTGATTGTGCCCGGGGGGTCGGGAGCGGCGATCCCGAGCTGCTTCAGGCTCCGCATCGGCCGTAGCCGCTCAGCCAGCTGGCGATAGTCGAGCCAGCGGCGATGCCATTCGTCCCTCGAGCCGATGTGGGCGTTGAGGACGATGGCCATGGTGATCACGATCTCCGCGGCCGCAAACTCCAGCCGAAGGTCGGGCGCCATGAACGCGCTAAGGCCGAGGCAAACGGCGATTGCGCCGAACAGGAAGTTGAAGATGTGGCCGCTCCTGTAGGTCTGCGCAAAGTGCGTGGCGAGCCGGTCGGCCCAGCTGTACGCATCCTCGAGCAGCGCGGCTGGCGCGCTGATTGCACAGGCGCTTCCGCAGCCTTCGCGATACTGCTTCCACTCCTCCCGGATCTGCCTGGCGCAATGTTCGTCGACGATGTCCTTGGTGCCGAACCTGGCAATGCCGGCGGCGGCGAGCATCAGCGGATACTCGATTCGGGTTCGCACGTGGCGAATGCGCTCTCTGGCAAAGCCCTTTAGGAACTTGCGTTCGTCGGGATCGCTCGGCGGCAGCAGCAACCCTTCGAGCAGCGCCTGGACGTTGGCTTTGTTCGCCGGGCGCTCCACCGTCGGCTCGTCGGCAAGGGTCAGAACGGCGGGGTCGAAAGCGCTCCACAGCAGCCGGACCGAAGCTTCGCGGTCGACTGGAACGTGAAGCACCGGGGTGCCGCCGGTGATTGCCAGCTGCACCACTTCGCCGGTGCCGCCGCGGCCGCGCGGCGGAAGCCCGTCCCACACCGCGAGCAGCATGTTGCAATGGGCAATGGTCGCGCGGCCGGTCATCACGAACGCGTCGAGTTCGCGATCCGCGTCGCCGGGAAGCTGCAGGACGCAAGAGGCCGAGGCCAGCAGCTTCTCGAAGCGCTTGCGCGACGCTTCGGCCAGGCGGCGGCGATAGATCTCGCGTTCGAACGGCACAACGGCCTGGAGCTCAAAGCCAGTGCGCAAGGCGATTTCTGCAGCGACCTGGTCGGCGCCATCGGCTAGCGGCGAGACGAACAGCAGCCGCGGCTCCGCAACCGCGAAAATCGCCCGCTCGCGGGCGTATAGCGCTAGCACCTCGGTGCGGAGCAATGCCAGCGCCTGCTCGATGCGCTGTTCGAGGGCCGCGGCGTCACCGTTGCTCAGCGCCTCGGTCCGGTGGCCGGTTACCCCGACGCTAAAGACGAACGGAACGCGGGGCGGTCCCCCGGCAGTGCGCTTCGTCAGACCGGACCGCCGTTTCGAATCATCGGATCGCACGGCCCAGCGCCAGCGAAGTTAAGCTGGTAGGACAGGGTGCATTCCTTTGTGTTTTTATCGAGAATAATGAGTTTCTTGCGGTCGTTCGTACCGTCATCCAGGATCGTGATCTGCTCGTGTGTGGAAGGAACCTGCGGACACTCCTCACCCTCGCAGACCCAGATCGGATCGTCGTCGTCGAACCAGACGGCTTGTCCGACGCCGACGAGTTGGAAAACGATCTCAGCGGCGCCGGAGCCCTTTTTAACGTCAACTATGACCTTTTTGCCTCTGGGCGGATCCTCTTCCCAACCTAGCGACCATTCAGTCGGCCCGTTGCCCTTCTCGGGCTTCACGTGAAGCTTCAACATTTGTCGCTCGGTCGGCAATGATTCAAAAGGACTGCGTCCGTCTGACTGTTGGTCACTCATGGTACTTCCTCCCTGTCGATTACTGCACCGTTCGTGGCGCGGCCCGGGTGAACCGCGGATAGCTGTAGCCGATGGCATCGACATCGGCGGTCAGGCGCTGAGTAGCGGCCAGATTACCGAGGCCCAGCTGGACCGACGCGAGCTCGGCCTTTTCCCCCGGCTGAAGCTGGGCGGACGGGGGAATTGTCCGCACCGCGGCCCGCCACCAGCGCACGGCTTCCGAGCGATTGCCGGCTTGCGCAAGCAAGTTCCCGCCGTTCGCAAGCGCCGCGAAGCTGAGCAATGACCGCTCCAAATGCTTTGGGTTGCTCTGCGCGGCGGCGAGCGACTGCCGGGCCAGGGTTAGCGCCTGAGCAGCATTTCCGGAACGGATCGCCAGCCGGCCCCGCAAGTTCAGGCAGGCGACCTGAAGCTTGGCTCGCCAGTTGGCGACGGACCGATCGCGTTGAAGCAAACGGCTGACGATATCGCAGGCGCCGCGGGTGGTCCGCGCCGCTTCGTCCGTCCTGCCCATCGCTAGTTGGAGATCGGCAAGTTGGAAGCGCCCGGTGGCGCTCGCCTGCAGCCATTCGGTGTTGTCCGGCTCGATCCGGTACAGGGCTTCCGAATCGGCAACGCCGGCCTGCATTTCCTTCAGCCCCGCCATTGCCTGACCGCGCGAGGCGAGTAGTCGGCCGATCGCAAAATGCGCTGCCATCGCGTCCCGCTGGTCTATCGGATCGAGATGGCCGACGGAATCGAGGATCCGAAGTTGCCGTTCACGCTCGGCCAGGGCCTGGTCGAGCTCGCCGGCGTATTCATGGGCATCGGCGAGCCAGGCGAGACTGCCGCTAACCTGTTTTTGATAATCAACATTGTTCGGTTCTGCTGCGGCCAGGCTTTCCGCGGGCCGAAGCGACGATTGGAAGGCAAGCGCGGCCTGCGCGTAGCGGCGCTCCTCCATCAACAAGGTGCCAAGGTTGCTGTTGGCGTAGACTTCCTCGAGCCGGTAATCCTTGTTGCCGGGGTCGAGGGCGACCATCCGATTGGCCAGGCGCCGGTATTCGTTGAACCGGTTCGATGCCTCTGACACCTGGCCCCGCTGATAGGCGATGTAGCCAACCCAGTAGACATTCTGCGCATGGTCGAAGAGGCGTTGCGGGTCGTCCGGGTAGCGGCGCACTGTTTCGGCAGTGCTCGCCAGCGCTTCCTGATACCGGCTGAGCGCCGCGTTCAAATCGCCGCGGGTATTCGCTACTTCGCCCATCAGCGTCAGTGCTTTCGAGCGCTGCGCCAGCGCCGCGTCGGAAAGCTTGCTCTTGTCTTGCTTCTGGTAATATTCGAGCGCCCGGCTGCCGACGGAGTCTAGCACGTCAAGCCGGCCCAGCGGCTCCAGCTTGTCCCGCAGATCGCCGAGCATGAAGCCGACCAGCCCTTCAGCCTGGCGCCGTTGTTCGGTCGCGGTGTTGCGCGCGTCGAGCGCGAAGACCGCAAGGCCGCTGGTGACGAGCATTCCGGCGAGTGAAGCCGCGGCGATGGCGGCAAGCCGTCGCTGCCGGCGCAGATGATCGCGCTGGACGAGGTCGTCGAGGCCGACACCCAGCATCGCCGCAACGATCTTGAGCAGACCCATGCGACGGCCGTCGCGATCGTCGCGAAGGTCGGCGGCAAGCGGTTCGGCGCGCTTGGCGGTTGGCCGGCCGCGCCGGTCGTAGCGGTGCCGCAGGGCGGGCGGGAAGCATTCTTCGCCCTCGCGTCCGGGGGAATCGCCGGCGAACGGCTCGCCACCGACGATCGCCGCGATGACGCAGCCGTCCGGGCGGGCACGCTTGAACGCGTCGATTTCGGCGTTGGTCCATTTGGATTGAGCAGCCGCGGGCGAGCAAAGCACGATCAGGAACCGTGAGGCTGCGAGCGCCTGGCGGATCTCCGCGCCAAGGTCGGCGGCGGCGGCTAGTTCATGACGGTCGCGAAAGATCGGCGTGAGCCGCTTCGGAACAACGCCATTCTCCGTAAGCTTGCCGCTGATGCTCGCCGGAACGCGAAATCGCTCGAGCGCGGAATGAAGCCAGTCGACGACCGCTTCGTCCTTGTGGCTATAGCTGAGGAAGGCGAAATAGCGGTGCTGATGCGGCGCAATCTTGGACGCGGCGGGCCCAGCCGCCGTGCGATTCCACTCAGAAGGCCGAGCCCACCAGTTCATCAAGCGCCCCCGCGTCTCCCTGGCTGCTTAGCACCTTTGGATAATCTGGGCGACTCGTTGCGTGGGCGGCTTTGCGGCAAGGGCGGAGAACGCCTATATCGCGGGGGCAATGTCTTCCATTCGGCCCTGGCGAACCATCGAGCGGCGAGCGTCGCGTCAGATCATGATCGGCTCCGTCCCAGTCGGCGGGGACGCGCCGATCAGCGTCCAGACGATGACCAATACCCTAACCTCCGACGCCAACGCGACGATCGGACAGATCCGTCGCTGCGAGGAAGCTGGGGTCGATATCATTCGGGTGTCGTGCCCGGACCGCGAAAGCACCGCGGCCCTCGGGCAGATCGTCCGCGAAGCGCGGGTGCCGATCGTCGCCGACATCCACTTTCACTACAAGCGAGCGCTCGAGGCCGCCGATGCGGGCGCCGCGTGCCTGAGGATCAATCCGGGCAACATCGGCTCTGCAGAGCGGGTCAGGGAAGTGATTGCCGCCGCCCGCGCCAACCGCTGCGCCATTCGCATCGGCGTCAACGCCGGCAGCTTGGAAAGGCACTTGCTCGAAAAATACGGCGAGCCTTGCCCCGAGGCGCTGGTCGAAAGCGCGCTCGACCATATCCGCATTCTCGAGGATCACGGCTTTCGCGATTACAAGGTGGCGGTCAAGGCGTCGGACGTGTTCCTTGCCGTCGCTGCCTACCAACAGCTGGCGGACGCCGTGGATTGCCCGCTGCATCTGGGCATCACCGAGGCCGGCGGGCTGATCGGCGGCACCGTCAAATCCTCGATCGGGATCGGCTCGCTGCTGTGGGCGGGGATCGGCGACACCATACGGGTGTCGCTGTCGGCCGAGCCGGAAGAGGAAGTCCGCGTCGGCTACGAGATCCTCAAGGGGCTCGGCATCCGCAGCCGCGGAGTCCGCGTCGTCTCCTGCCCGAGCTGCGCCCGCCAGGGGTTCGACGTCATCCGCACCGTCGAGACGCTCGAGGAACGCCTGCAGCATATCAAGACGCCGATGTCGCTGTCGGTGCTGGGCTGCGTCGTCAACGGACCTGGCGAGGCGCGCGAGACCGACATCGGCATCACCGGCGGCGGCAATGGCACCCACATGGTCTTCCTTTCGGGCGTTACCGACCACCATGTGAAGGACGCCGGCATGGTCGACCACATCGTCCGCCTGGTCGAAGCCAAGGCGGCCGAGATCGAAGCCGCGGCGGAGCATCCGCTGACCCTGGACGCGGCCTAGTATATCAGGCGATCGGATCGTCGAAGCGGACCAGCCAGAATGCGGTTTCCACATCCTCGATGCCAAAGTCGTTGTCATTCACCAGCAGCAAGGTAGCCGGGTCGAGGAGCGCCATGCCTTCGAGATCGGCGCTGACCTGCGGATGATCGTCGGTGTTGAGTACCGGGCGCTTTTTCAAGACAGGCAGGCGAAGCTCGCCGGCCGCGCTCATCTGCTCGATCGTCGGCCGAGTCGCCTCCTCGGCATGCTCGTTGGGAATAACGCAATCCTCGTCTAGCTCGACAACGTAGAGCTTGGTGGTTTGCGACGCCCTCTCCAGGATCAGCAGCCGCCTCTCCCCGACGCAAAGCATTTCGCTAACCTTAATGTCGCTTCGCTGCAGCGGCCCTTGCGCGAGGTCGCGGGCGAAGGTTGCGGGCTCATCAAGTTCGTAGAGATATTGGGCAAGCAGCGACCCGCTGGACGTGTCCAGCGTCCACAGCCGGACGTGGCGCGCCGCCGAATGCGTTTCGACGTCCGGGTGAGCGAGCGGGCTCTGGAAAGCGAGATGAAGGCGGGTGCCATCCTTCGACAAAGCGATCGCTTCGAATCCGCGGTTCACCTGGCGGCGGGCGGCAAGCGCGGGCAGGACCGCTTCCGACGGGTAGGGCGCGGCGGCCACGGTCGCCTCAGCGCCAGCCGGCACCCAGCGCATCCGCACCATTCCGTTGGCGTTAATCTGCAGCAGCGAAGGGCCGTATTCGTCGCCAATCCAGATGGTGCCATCCGCAGCAATTGCGATGCCCTCGCTGTCAACGCCCCCGGGATCGGGCGCGAGCGGCGTTCCGTCCATTCTCACAGCCGGCTCCATTCGGCTGTTGTCGCTGCCCGGCGGCGGAAGCCCGGTGAGCGGCTTGCCGCCGTCGCCATGAAGCGCCGCCGTGCGGATCAGTTCGACCCGGTCGCCGTCAAGCCGCAGCTCGACCAGCGCGGGCCCGATCTCGAGAGCCGGCATTACTTTGGCTGACCCCTTGGCGCCATGCTCCTTCACCGCCTCGAGGCCATAGGTCTCGACCGCGAGCTTAACTTTGAGGTTGGGACCGCGGTCGCCGATCGCAAACAGCCGCCCATCGGAGCTTCGGGTCAGGCCGGAGCCAAGGCCGCGCGAAATACGCAGCAGCCGCTTCGGGCACTGGATTTCGGCAAGCTGTTCGTCCTCGAAGCGGAGGCGGGTAATCGTTGGAGCAGGCATGAATGGGCAACTCTCGCCGACCAGCGGGGTTGCGCTTGCCGCGCGAAGGCGTAGCGCAGCGGCGCTATGACCGCCCGCCACCATTCGCCGATCATCGCCTTCGCCGTCGGTGTGCTCGGCATCGCCTTGTTCTCGGCGATGGACGCGGTGATGAAGGGACTGGTGCTGGCGATCGGCACCTATGCAACCATGTTCTGGCGCAATCTTGCTGGGATCGGCCTGTCGGGCGCGCTCTACCTTCCGCGCCGGCAAGGCTGGCCCGATCGCTCGACGATGAAGATCCACCTTGCCCGCGGAGTGCTTTCTACCTTCATGGGTTTTCTGTTCTTCTGGGGGATTGGGCGCGTGCCGCTGGCTCAGGCGATCGCGCTCGCCTTCATCGCCCCGTTGATCGCCCTCTACCTCGCCTCGCTGATGCTGCACGAGAAGGTCGGCGCGCGGACCGTCGGCGGATCGATGGTCGCCTTTGCCGGCGTGCTGGTGATCTTCGTCGGCCAGGCGCAGGCTGATCTTGGCCGTGACGCGTTGATCGGAAGCCTGGCAATCCTGGTTTCGGCGGGGCTCTACGCGCTTAACATCATCATCATGCGGCGCCAGGCATTGGTCGCCAAGCCGCTGGAGATTACCTTTTTCCAGAGCCTGATCGTCACATCGACCCTGGCGCTCGCGTTGCCGGTTGTCGGGACGTCCTTTCCGCCGCTCGAGCAATGGCCGTGGCTGCTGCTCGCCTGCGCCTTGGCGGTTACGTCGATGCTGCTCTTGTCCTGGGCCTATGCGCGGGCTGAGGCGAGCTACCTCGCCGCGACCGAATATACCGCTTTTCTGTGGGCGGCGCTGTTCGGGTGGTTGATCTTCAACGAACCTTTATCCACGTTTACGCTCGCCGGCGCCGGGATGATCGTCGCCGGCTGCATCCTCGCCGCGCGCCGACCGGAAGAGGCGAGCCCGAAACTGGAGGTGGCAACCTGATGGCCTGGTTCTATCTCGTTCTCGGCGGCTTGTTCGAAATCGGCTTCACAACCTCGCTCCGCTTCGTCGACGGCTTTCGCAACGTGCCCTGGACGATCGCCTTCCTCGTTTCGGTCGGGATCAGCATGGCGCTGCTCGAGCTGGCCTCGCGCACCATCCCGATGGGCACGGCCTATGCGGTGTGGGGCGGGATCGGTGCCGTGGGAACGGTGATCGTCGGCATGGCCTTTTTCAGCGAGCCCACGGAGCTGGTGCGCGTACTCCTGATCCTCGTCATCGTCGCGGCGATTGCCGGGCTCCGCCTGGTCGGCTGAGCCAAGCTGGACGGTCTGCCGGGCAAGCGGCTAGTGCAGCTGGGATGAGCGACAAGCCCACCCGCGACGACTGGCAGGCGCAGGCCGACAAAGCAGCGAAGGGCCGGGATCTGTCGCGCGAAACTCTCGAAGGCATCCGGCTACAGACCGTCTACGGCCCGGACGACGCTGGCGGCATCCACAGCGGTTTCCCGGGCCTGCCGCCCTACACCCGCGGCCCCTATGCGACGATGTACTCGGGGCGTCCCTGGACCATCCGCCAATACGCCGGCTTCTCCACTGCTGAGGATTCCAACGCCTTTTACCGGCGTAACCTCGCCGCGGGACAGAAGGGCCTGAGCGTCGCTTTCGATCTCGCCACCCACCGCGGCTACGACAGCGACAATCCGCGTGTCGCCGGCGATGTAGGGATGGCGGGCGTTGCCATCGACACGGTCGAGGACATGAAATTGCTGTTCGACGGTATCCCGCTCGGCGAGATGTCGGTGAGCATGACGATGAACGGCGCGGTGCTTCCGGTGATGGCCTTCTACATTGTCGCCGCGGAGGAGCAGGGGGTCGAGCATGCGCGGCTCACCGGCACGATCCAGAACGACATCCTCAAAGAGTTCGCGGTCCGCAACACCTACATCTACCCGCCCGAACCGTCGATGCGGATCGTGTCGGACGTGATCGCCTTTTGCGCGGCCGAGATGCCGAAGTTCAACTCGATCTCGATCAGCGGCTATCACATGCACGAAGCCGGCGCGACGGCGGTCCAGGAGCTCGCCTACACGCTCGCCGACGGCATGGAATACGTAAGGGTAGCGGCCGCGAAGGGCCTCGAGATCGACGCCTTTGCGCCGCGGCTTAGCTTCTTCTTCGGCATCGGCATGAACCTGTTCATGGAGGTCGCCAAGCTGCGCGCGGCGCGGACTTTGTGGGCGCGGATCATGACCCAGCTGGGCGCGACGACGGAGAAGTCGAAGCTGCTTCGCACCCATTGCCAGACCAGCGGCGTCAGCCTCACCGAGCAGGACCCATATAACAATATCGTCCGCACCACGATCGAAGCGCTTGCGGCGGTGCTTGGCGGAACGCAGTCGCTGCACACCAACAGTTTTGACGAGGCAATCGCGCTGCCCACTGACTTTTCCGCCCGGATTGCCCGCAACACCCAGCTGATCCTCGCCGAGGAAAGCGGGGTTACGGCGGTCGCCGACCCGCTCGGCGGAAGCTGGTATGTCGAGGCGCTGACGCGCGAGCTTGAGGACAAGGCCTGGGCACTGATCGAGGAGGTTGAGCAGCACGGCGGCATGACCAAGGCGGTCGCCGAAGGGCTGCCCAAGCAGCGGATCGAGGAAGCAGCGGCGGCGCGGCAGGCGAAGGTCGACATCGGGGAGACGGTGATCGTCGGGGTCAATGCGTACCGGCTCGAGAACGAGGAAGAGCATGACTTCCTCGAGGTCGACAATGCCAAGGTCCGCGCTGGCCAGATCGCGCGGATCGAGCAGGTGCGGGCGGACCGGGACGAGGCAAAAGTTCGGGCGGCGCTGGAAGCGCTGGAGCAATCGGCCAATTCTCCTCCCCGGGACGGGGAGGGGGACCAAGCGCAGCTTGGTGGAGGGGGCGGGGTGAAGCGCTCAGACCCCCCTCCGTCATCGCTCCGCGATGCCACCTCCCCGTCCCGGGGAGGAGACAATTTGCTGGCGCTGGCGGTCGAATGCGCACGCGCTCGCGCCACGCTCGGCGAAATCTCTGACGCGCTCGAGCGGGCGTTCGGGCGCTACGGCACGCGGCCCGAGCCGGTGCGGGGGATTTACGGCAAAGCGCGGGGCGACGGCCGGTGGAAAGTGGCGGAGCAGGGGACCGAGGCAGTAGCCCAGCGCCTGGGCCGCAAGCCGCGGATCCTCGTCGCCAAAATGGGCCAGGACGGGCACGATCGTGGCGCCAACCTGGTGTCGTCGGCCTTCACCGACCTTGGCTTCGACGTGGTGCCAGGGCCGCTGTTCCAGACGCCGCGGGAGACTGCCGAGATGGCGGTCGATAACGATGTCGATGTCGTCGGCGCATCGTCGCTCGCCGCCGGCCACCGAACCCTGATCCCGGAGATGATCGAAGCACTCAAGGACATGGGCCGAGCCGACATCAAGGTCGTAGCCGGCGGAGTCATCC
>JACCSV010000176.1 GCA_013812805.1 Sphingomonas sp.
GCCGTACAGCGTCTCGATCCCGTCGAATACGGAATCCACCACCCGGAACTTGCGCCGGATCCGTTTGATGTGGCTGTCGATCGTGCGGTCGTCGACATAGACGTCTTCGTGATAGGCGATGTCGAGCAATTGGTTGCGGTTCTTGACCACGCCCGGGCGCTGCGCGAGCGTCTCGAGGATCAGGAACTCGGTCACGGTCAGGGTCACGTCCTTGCCGTCCCAGCCGACCTTGTGGCGCGCCGGGTCCATCGACAGGCGGCCGCGGACCAGCAATTCCGGCTCCGCTTCGTCCGAAGCCGCCGTTGCCTCGCTCTTCGCCAGGTCCTGCCGGCGCAGGAGCGCCCGGATACGCGCGATCAGCAGCCGCTGCGAGAATGGCTTGGCTATATAATCGTCGGCGCCCATCGCCAGGCCGAGCGCTTCGTCGAGTTCGTCGTCCCTGGAGGTGAGGAAGATCACCGGCATCGAGCTGAACTCGCGCAGCCGCCGGAGCAGCTCCATCCCGTCCATGCGCGGCATCTTGATGTCGAACACGCCCAGGTCCGGCGGATTTTCGCCGATCGCTTTCAGCGCCGCGGCGCCGTCCGAATAGACTCGCGTGACGAATCCCTCCGCCTGCAGGGCAATCGACACTGACGTGAGAATGTTGCGGTCGTCGTCGACCAGCGCGATCACATGGTTCATGACGGTCGCCTAGCGGCTTACCCTCCGCGCCGAGACGAAACAAGGCGCTGCCCGGCCGTTTTGACGAGGCAAGTTCTTCGGGCTTATAGGCGCTTGCATATTGTTGGTGCGGTGGCAGCCGGAAGGGGTCGCCGCCGCTTATTCTTATCCGGAAGGGAATTCAGTGGCCGAGCGGGTCGCAAAATTCGGGCTTGATGCGCAGGGCGTGACCACGTCCGCCAAGCTTCACTGGAACCTGACGACCGCGCCTCTGGTCGAGCATTCCGTGCGCCGCGAAGAGGGGCTGCTCGCCAAAGACGGTCCGCTGGTGGTCGAAACCGGCAAGCACACCGGCCGAAGCGCCAAGGACAAGTTTATCGTCCGCAACGCGGCGACCGAATCGACCGTCTGGTGGGGCAAGACCAACAAGGCGATGGAGCCCGCGGCGTTCGACCGTCTTCACCAGGACTTTCTCGCGGCGCTGGCGGGCAAGGAAACTTTGTTCGTCGCCGATCTGTTCGGCGGCTCGCAGCCCGAGCACCGGGTGCGGGTGCGAGTGATCAACGAGCTCGCGTGGCACAATTTGTTCATCCGCACGCTGCTGGTGCGGCCGGAGAGCGACGAGCTGGCGGACTTCGTTCCCGAATATACGATCATCGACCTGCCGAGCTTCCGCGCCGATCTCGAGCGTCACGGCTGCCGAAGCGAGACGGTGGTCGCCGTCAACCTGGAGAAGAAACTGATCCTGATCGGCGGCACCGCTTACGCCGGCGAGATGAAGAAGTCGGTGTTCGGGCTGCTCAACTTCCTGCTTCCGCCGCAAAAGATCATGCCTATGCACTGCTCGGCCAACATCGGGCCGGACGGCGACACCGCGATTTTCTTTGGCTTGTCGGGCACCGGCAAGACGACCTTGTCCGCCGACCCCAACCGGACATTGATCGGCGACGACGAGCACGGCTGGTCGGACACTGCCGTCTTCAACTTCGAAGGCGGCTGCTATGCCAAGATGATCCGCCTGTCGGCGCAGGCGGAGCCGGAGATTTACGCGACGACGAGGCGTTTTGGCACCGTGCTCGAGAATGTCGTCGTCGACCCGCTGACCCGGGAGCTCGACCTCGATGACCCGAGCCTCGCGGAGAACAGCCGCGGCGCTTACCCGATCGATTTCATTCCGAATTCTTCGGAAAAGAACATGGGGCCGCTGCCAACCAACATCGTGATGTTGACCGCCGATGCGTTCGGCGTGCTGCCGCCGATCGCACGGCTGACGCCGGACCAGGCGATGTACCACTTCCTGTCGGGCTACACCGCCAAGGTCGCTGGCACGGAGATCGGCGTAACCGAGCCGGAAGCGACCTTCTCGACCTGTTTCGGCGCGCCCTTCATGCCCCGCCACCCGTCGGTCTACGGCAACCTGCTCAAGGAACGGATCGCAGCGGGTAGTGTCGACTGCTGGCTGGTCAACACCGGTTGGACCGGCGGCAAATATGGTGTCGGCAAGCGCATGCCGATCCAGGCGACCCGGGCACTGCTCAACGCGGCACTCGACGGCAGCTTGAAGAACGCCCGATTCCGCAAGGACCCAAACTTCGGCTTCGAGGTGCCGCTAGAGCTCGACGGTTGGACGCACCTGCTGGACCCGCGCAGCACCTGGGCCGACCCTGAAGAGTATGACCGCACCGCCGCGAAACTCGTCGACCTGTTCGTCGGCAATTTCGCCGAGTTCGCCGACCATGTCGACGAGGGCGTCCGGCAGTCGGGACCCGCATCAGCGCAGCAGCAACAAGCGCAAAGCCAACCCGCCCCAGCCTGACCGTCATTGCGAGCGTAGCGAAGCAATCCAGTGATGCGGCTGGATTGCCGCGTCGCTTCGCCTCGCAATGACGGAATCCCCAATGACCGAACACTCCCCGCGCCTGTTTACTTCCGATGCCCAGGTCGAGCGCATCAGCGAAGGGCTGCTCGCGCGCACCTTGCCGCACGCGGACTGGACCCACGAGGCGCACCTTGCGGCGACCACCTATCTGCTGCTCCGGCGGCCCGACGTGGACCTCGACACGCAGCTTCCCGACATCATCCGCAGCTACAACGAAAGCGTCGGTGGCGTGAACAGCGACACGGAGGGCTATCACGAGACGATCACTCGGGTGTTCCTGCACGGCGTGCGCCTGTTCCTGGCCGAGGCCGACGCGAGCGAGCCCTTGCACGATCTCGTCAACGATCTTCTGCGCTCGCCGATGGGGAGGCGCGACTGGCCGTTGCGCTACTATAGCCGCGAGCGGTTGTTCTCGGTTGAAGCTCGGCGCGACCGGATCGGACCGGACCTGGGCGCCTTGCCGTAGGGCGGTTGCAACGGCTGTTTAAGCGGTTAACCTGTCGACTTGCGAGGGGGGATTCGCATGCCATATCGTCACGCGCATTGGTATCTGGCGGCAGTGCTGGCGCTCGCCGGCCTGGCTTTCTATCCGCAATATCTGTCGAAGATCAGCACCGCGCCGGCGCAATATCACATGCACGGAATCACCGCGACGTTGTGGGTGCTGATGCTGATCGCCCAAAGCTGGACGATCCATCACGATCGCCGCTCGCTTCACCGGACTCTCGGCACGACCAGCCTGTTGCTGTTTCCGCTGTTCCTCGCGGGCGGCAGCACGATTTTCCTTGGATTGGCGCAGCGCTTCGTCGAAGGGTCGGCCTTTCATGTGATGTACGGACCGCGTCTCGCTTGGCTCGATTTCGTCGGCGTCGGCGGAGTCGCTTACCTTTACTATGAAGCACTACGCCAGCGGCGGAAGGTGCATGCGCATTCGCGCTACATGCTGGCGACGATTTTCTTCCTGCTGCCCCCGATCTTCGGTCGCCTGTCGGCGATTCCGTTGGGCGTCAAAGGCCCCGAGGACTTCGACAAGTTGGGCACAGGGTTCCAGGTGGTCAACGTGCTGACCGCTGCACTCGCCTTCTGGCTGGCTTACCGCTCAGGCAGGCACGGTCGGCCGTTTGCCGTCGCCGGCATCCTGACGCTGGTCGCGGCGCTCCTCTTCCAGACCATCGGCGGTATGCCCGCGTGGCGTTCAATGTTCGCGCGTGCAGGGGAGCTCCCGCCGGCGCCGTTTGCGTTGGCCGCCGGACTCGCCGGAATTGCTATCGCGTACGCCGGTTGGACAGCCGGCCGACGCCCCGTCATCGGCTCGGGAATGGCCGCCGCTTAGGACGAGCCGCGCCGCTCGGCGATGTAAGCGGCAACCAGTTCCTCAAGGACGTCGAGCGGCACCGACCCGTTCTCCAGCACCACCGCGTGGAAATCGCGGATGTCGAACCTGGGCCCAAGCGTCTGCCGCGCCCGGTCGCGAAGCTCGAGGATTTTGAGCTGCCCGATCATGTAGCTGGTCGCCTGGCCGGGGTTGTTGAAGTAGCGCTCGACCTCCTTGACCGCGTCGCGCTCCGAAAGCAGCGCGTTCTGCCGGAAGTAATCGATCGCCTGCTCGCGGCTCCAGCGCTTGGAATGGATGCCGGTGTCGACCACCAGCCGAACCGCGCGCCACAGCTGCGTCGAATACATCCCGAACTCGGAATAAGGGTCGTCGTAAAACCCCATCTCCTTGCCCAGCCCTTCGGAATATAGCCCCCAGCCTTCGGCGTAAGCGCCGTAGCCGCCGAAGCGCCGGAACTTGGGAACGTTGGGCAGTTCCTGCGCCAGCGCGATCTGGAAATGGTGGCCGGGCGCGCCCTCGTGGTAGCTGATCGCCTCGATCTGCGGCTTGAGCACCTGCCGCATGTCGGCGAGGTTGACGTAATAGATGCCGGGCCGCGAGCCATCTTCCGATGGCGAGTTGTAGAAGGCGACCGCGGCGGTCTCCTGCCGCCACTTTTCGACGGCGCGGACCTCTAGCGGAGCTTTGGGGAGCCGCCGGAACCACTTGGGCGCCGCGTCCATCACCTGCGC
>JACCSV010000201.1 GCA_013812805.1 Sphingomonas sp.
TATGACGAGGACGCCAAGAAGGTCGACTTCAGCCACAACCCCTTCTCGATGCCGCAGGGCGAGCTGGAAGCGCTGGAGACCATGGACCCGCTCGACATCCTCGCCTGGCAATATGACATCGTCTGCAATGGCGTGGAGCTGAGCTCCGGCGCTATCCGCAACCACCGCCCGGACATCATGTACAAGGCGTTCGAAATCGCCGGCTACACCAAGGAACAGGTCGACGAGAATTTCTCGGGAATGATCAACGCCTTCAAGTTTGGCGCCCCGCCGCACGGCGGCTCGGCGCCGGGCATCGACCGCATCGTCATGCTGCTCGCCGGCGAGCCCAACATCCGCGAGGTGGTGCTGTTCCCGATGAACCAGAAGGCCGAGGATCTGATGATGAACGCCCCGGCGCCGGTGACGCCGAAGCAGCTCAAGGAACTGCAGATCCGGGTGATCGCGGACAGCTGACTTGACCCAGGTGTAGTAGTTAAATAATACACTCCCTCGTTTAGAAGGGGGAGCCAATTGTGCAGGGTCATTTACTCGCCGGTGCAGTCGTGATCTCCGCTTTGCTGGTGCAGCCGGCGGCGGCGGCGGCGGTGCCGAAGGATTTTGTTGCGGCGGCGGACAAGCTGGTCGCAAGCGCGTGGCCGGCAGACGGGCCAGGCGCCGCCGTGATCGTTACCGAAAAGGGTAAGGTGGTTTACGCCCGCGGGCGCGGGCTTGCCGACATCCACGCCAAGCGCCCGATCACGCCCGACACCGTGTTCCGAATCGGCTCGATCGCCAAGCAATTCTCGGCCGCCGCGCTGCTGCAATTGGTGGCGGACGGGAAGGTCTCGCTCGACGACCCGCTGTCGAAATTCCTGCCCGATTATCCGCAGCCCGGAGCCTCAGCGACGGTCCGGCAGCTGCTCAACCACAGCAGCGGCATCGCCTCCTACACCAGCATCCCCGGCTGGATGGTCGAGGCCAATACCGACAAGGCCTACACGACCGCGCAGATGATCGACCTGTTCAAGGCGCTGCCGCCGCCGTCGAAGCCGGGCGAAGCGTGGACCTACAACAATTCGGGCTACGTGCTGGTCGGCGCGATCATCGAGAAAGTGACGGGCAAGCCGTGGCATCAGGCGGTAGCCGAGCGGCTCGCGGCGCCGCTGAAACTGTCGACGCTTCGCAATGGCGTTGGCGAAGAGCCGGTGCTGGGCATGGCCAAGGGCTACACCATCAAGGAAGGCGGTGGCTTCGAGCTTGCGCCCAAGATCCACATGAGTGTTCCCCATGCCGCGGGCGGGCTGATCGGCACCGTCCGGGACCTCGCCACCTGGGCCCGCGCGCTCCACCACGGCCGAGTGCTGACACCGCAGATGTATGAAGCGATGATCACGCCGGCGAAGCTCAAGGACGGGAGCGAGCATCCGTACGGCTTCGGGCTGCAGCTGGAAGAGCTTCGCGGGATGAAGACGCGCGGCCACGGCGGCGGCATCTTCGGGTTCGCCACCGCATCGATCTATATTCCGGAAAAAGACGTGTTCGTCGCGGTCTTCTCCAACGTCGTCCCGTCGATCACCCCGCCCGACATCGTCGCCTCGAAGCTGGGAGCGCTGGCCGCCGGCGACCCTTTCCTTGAGTTCGACAAACAGCCCGTGGACGCAAAAGCGCTGGAGCCATTCTTCGGCGTGTATCGGATCGCGGGCGACGGCGGGGAGCGCACGTTCTTCGCGCAGGACGGCAAGCTGTTCACGCGCCGCGATGGGCCGCCGATGGAGGTGTTCGGCGCGGGCAGCAACCGCTTCTTCTACGAGAACGACCTCGCCTGGTTCGAGCTCAAGCAAGGCCCCTCCGGCGCGGTGATGGAGATGCACCAGCCGACCGGCAAGCAGGCCGAAATCGCCACCCGCACCGGGCCGGTGCCGGCCGCCCCCACGGCGGTGGAGGTGCCGCGGGAGATTCTGTCGCGCTTCGTCGGGACGTATCTCGTCGGCGGACCGACAGCCATCGTCACGCTCGCAGAGCAGGGCCTGAGCGTGAAACTGGGTGGCCAGCCCACCTTCCGGCTGATCGCGCGCAGCCAAACCGAGTTCGAGGTCGAAGGCGTTGGCGCCAAAGTCACCTTCAACAGCGAAGGCGGTGCTCCCGCAAAGAGCATGACGATCAATCAGAACGGCCGGGTGATCGAGGCGCTGCGGGTTAAGGAGTAGCGCCAACTATTCAGGATATCTGATGGCGAGCACCTCGTAGCTTTTCTCGCCGGCGGGCAGGCGGACGATGCGCTCGTCGCCGACCTTTGCGCCGATGAAGGCGCGAGCAAGCGGAGCGCTCCAGCCGATGCGGCCGACGGTGGCGTCGGCCTCGTCGTCGCCGACTATGGTGAGGGTGCGGCGGGCGTCGTCCTCGTCGGCGAGCTCGACCGTGGCGCCGAATCGCACCTGGTCGGTCGATTGCGACGCGGGATCGACCACCTTGGCCGCCTGCATCGCCTTCGCGAGATACCCAAGCCGACGGTCGATCTCGCGCAGGCGCTTGCGGCCGTAGATATAGTCGCCATTCTCGGAGCGGTCGCCGTTGGCCGCCGCCCAGGCGATGGTCTCGACCAGCTTGGGCCGGTCGAGCCCGAACAAGGCGTCATATTCGCAGCGAAGCCGAGCGAAGCCTTCGGGAGTAATGAAGCGCGGCCGCGGCTCGGCCATTACCCCGGGTTCGTTTTGCCGAGATAGTTGGAGACGTGCAGCCGCGAGGGCGCCCGGCGCTGGCCAAGCTGGTCGTAGACGACGGTATTCTCGATCACCCGCTGCACATAGCCCTTGGTCTCGCTGAACGGGATCGCCTCGATCCAGCCGATGACGTCGACATTGGGCGAGCGCGGGTCGCCGTAGGCGTTGATCCACTTGCGCGCATTGCCGGGGCCGGCGTTGTAGCTTGCGAC
>JACCSV010000204.1 GCA_013812805.1 Sphingomonas sp.
GATAGGGGTCGCTGAGCTCGGTCGCCACCGCGACGATCTCGCCGTCGCTGCTCGCCTCGGCCGCGGCGATCGCGGCGCTGACCTTTGAATGGTCGATGTCGGTCAGGCGCAGCATCACCACCCCCCCGACGCGCCGCCGCCACCGAACGAGCCGCCGCCGCCGGAAAAGCCGCCGAAGCCGCCACCGCCGCCAAATCCTCCGCCGCCGCCCCAGCCACCGCCGCGCGAGCCGCGGCTGAGCTCGTTCAGGCCCCACAGCACGACCCACGGGCTAATCCCGCCACGGTGGCTCCGGTGGCTGCGATAGCGCCGGCCGCCGGCTCGCCGCATCATCGACAGCAGCACGAAGCCGATGATCATCGCCCAGAAAATGACGGGCACGAACCCCGGCGATTCTTGCGCGCGCCCCTGCTCCGCCCGAGCCGCGTCCGCCGCCTGCTTCTGCGACTCGGCCGGCGACAGGCTCATCAGCTTGATGATTTGGTCGGCGCCGGCCTGAATGCCGCCAGCGAAGTCGCCCTGGCGAAAGCGCGGCAGGATCGAGTTGCGGATGATCACGCTCGACATCGCGTCGGTCAGGAACACGCGGGCGCCGTACCCGGTCTCGATCCGGACCTTCTTCTCGTTGGGCGCAACCAGCAGGATGACCCCGTCATCCTCGCCCTCGCGCCCGATCTGCCATTGGCGACCGAGCCGGTAGCCGTAATCCTCGATCGTCCGGCCTTCGAGGCTGGCAACGGTAGCGATCACCAGCTGGCGACCGGTTTGCTTCTCCAGCGCCTCGCTCTTGGCCGCGAGGTCGAGCTCCTGCGTCGCCGGCAGCAGGTTCGCATGGTCGACGACACGACCAGTAAGTTGCGGGAAGCTCTGGGCCAAGGCTGGCGCGGCGAACAGCAACGCTAGCCAAAAAAGAATCGTCACCCCCGCGGAAGCGGGGGCCCAGCGTCGCGTCATCTGGGTTCCCGCTTTCGCGGGAATGACGAGCATCTCAGGTGGCAGTGTTGAAGTCGACGGTTGGTGCGTTCTGCGATCCGGTCGCGGCCTCGAACGGCACCTTAGCTTCGGCGCCGTAGAAGATCTTGGCGCCGATCGCGTCGGGGAAGGTGCGGATGCGGGTGTTATACTGGCGCACCGTTTCATTGTAATCGCGGCGGGCAACGAGGATCGAATTTTCGGTCCCCTCGAGCTGCGACTGCAGGGTGAGGAAGTTCTGGTTGGACTTGAGGTCGGGATAGGCCTCGAACGTTGCCAGCAGCCGGCCGAGCGAACCGCCCAGCTGGCCTTGCGCATTGGCGAAAGCCTGCACCTTGGCGGGATCGCTGAGATCGTCGGCGTTGAGCTGGATACTGCTTGCCCGGGCGCGAGCTTCGGTCACCTCGGTCAGCACCTCGCGCTCCTGCGTCGCATAGCCCTTTACGGTGTTGACCAGGTTGGGGATGAGGTCGGCGCGGCGCTGATATTCGCTCTGGACATTGGCCCAGGCGGCGTTGACCTGTTCCTCGGCGGTGGGAACGCTGTTGAGGCCGCAGCCGGCGAGCGCCAGCGCGGCGAGCGGTGCAAGGAAGCCTGTTCGGCGAAGCAATGACATTTTTCGTTTCCCCTGAAGAACGACTGGCAATTAGGTAGAGACCAACCCCAGCGCATTCAACGCTGCCAGCTCCAGGGGGAGAATAAAGTGTTCAACGAGTTCCGGACTTTCATCGCCCGTGGCAACGTGCTCGACCTCGCCATCGCCGTGATCGTCGGTGCCGCCTTCGCGACGATCACCACCAGCCTGACCGAAGACATGATCATGCCGGTCGTCGGCGCGGTTTTCGGCGGCCTCGATTTTTCGAGCTACTTCCTGCTGCTCGGCCCGGTGCCGGATGGCTATCGCGGCAGCCTGTCCAATTATGCGGCGCTCAAGGCCGCCGGCGCGCCGGTTCTCGGGTGGGGCCAGTTCGCGACCGTGGTGCTCAATTTCCTGATCCTCGCCTTCATCATCTTCCTGATGGTGAGGGCAGCCAACCGGGTGATCGGCCGCCAGGAGGCAGCCGCCAGGCCGACGGAAGTCGAGCTTCTGACCGAGATCAGGGACGAGCTGCGAAGGAAATAGGTCCAGGGGATTCTGTTGCCCGGCTCCCCTGGAAGCCGCTGGATTCCCCTTCTGTTGCCCGGCGGGGTCCGACCGCGCTTTTGTCTTTGTAACTTAGGACCGTAAGGCCATCAGTTACGCAGCAATAGCAAGAGCCTCATTATCGTTGGCACTTGTATGAATGAGCCGTCGCGGTGGTCTCATACCGATCGGCAGCCACGTCTTTATTGCACTCGTCGATCCTGTTTCGCCCCCATCATCTCCAGCGGTAGGCTACTTCCGCCGCTGCTGGTGGTGGAGGCGCCGGGGTACTGCCCCCCGGGTCCGAAATGCCTATTCCACGTAACACTCTACCGACATAGCCGGGTTGCCCAGGCACTTTGCAGATAGGCATTTTTCGCGAACAAAACAAGGATTCGCGCCTTTCCAAACGCCTCCGACGACTCTGGAATTGAGTGGCAGCAATGCTATGAGAGCGAGCCATTTGACCGATAAGGACCGACGATGAAGAAGATCAGCCTTGCCGTTGCCGCGCTTGGAGCGCTCGCCCTTGCCGCCTGCGACCGTGGCAAGCAGGAGCAGTTGGGCAACGACGTCGAGTTGAACGCCGTGGAGCCGACCCAGGATCTCAACGCCTTGTCCGACCAAGCGGCCGAGGTTGCCGCCGAGGCCCAGAAACTGCAGAACCAGGCGGCGGAGTTCGAGCAGGACAGCAATATGACCGACAATGCGACGGGGCCGGAAACTCCCGAGGACGAGAATATCCAGGGGATGTAGCCGTCGCCAACACAACCGATGATCGGCCGTCGTCCTTCGGGGCGGCGGCCTTTTTCTTGAGGTCGGCTTGGCCTAGGCCGCTGCGGTGAGCGACATTCCGCCCATTCCTGCAGCAACGCTGGTCGTGGTTCGCGACCGGCCCGCCCGTCCGCCCGAGCTGCTAATGGTCGAGCGCGCCCGCGGGATGGCGTTTGCCGCCGGGGCTCTGGTCTTCCCGGGCGGTCGAATTGACGATGAAGACGGTGAGGCCAGGATCGCGGCCATCCGCGAAACGCTCGAAGAAACCGCCATTCCCGTCGGCCTTTCGCCGATCCCCTCGCCCGACACTGCAAAAGCACTTCAGGCGCAGCTGATCGGCGTCCGCCAGTTTGATGAGCTGTTGGCCGAGCACCGTCTGTCATTAGACCTCGATGTCATGACGCCACTGGCCCGATGGGTGCCCAAATTTCACGCCACCCGCCGCTTTGACACCCTGTTCTTCGTCGCCCGCGAACCGGACGGGGAATGGCATCCCAACGTCGTGCCCGGCGAGTGCAGCAGCGCCTTATGGATTTCCGCTGCCGACGCCCTCGAGCGCGAGCGCCGCGGGAAAGCGCAGCTGATCTTCCCGACGCGCCGCAACCTCGAGCGTCTGGCGCTTCATCATAGCTTCGAGGCCATTCGCGCCGATGCCGAGGCCCACCCGATCGACCCCATCACGCCATGGATCGAAGCCATCGACGGCGTGAATTTCATCACCATCCCGGAAGGGATCGGCTATCCGGTGACCCGCGAGAAGCTCGACGGACTCTGGCGCGGCTGATGGCCCGCGGGCTTGGCTGCCTGGTTCTGCTGGCACTGATCGCCGCCGCTTTCTTGCTGGGCCGCGATTACATTCGGCGCCACCCACAGGACGTTCCCTGGACGGCGCTCGAGCTTCGGCACCCGGTCGGCCGCTTCACCGCCAGCAAGATTGCGGAACTCGGGGAAACGCCTGCCCGATGCCGGGCGATGCTCGCTGGCGCCGGCGTCAGCGACGTGCCGGTGCCGCCGCGAGTAATCAACCCGGATTGCAGCTACACCGACGGCATGCGCCTTGCCGGACGGGCGCTCGACTACAGTCCGGAAGGACTGGTCACCAGCTGCCCGGTTGCGGCGGCGCTGCACCTGCTCGAGACGCGGGTTATACAGCCGGCGGCCGAGCGGCACTTCGGGCAGGCAGTGCGCGCGACCGTTCACGCCGGAAGTTTCAGCTGCCGACGCCTGTACGGTCGGTCCGAGGGCAGGTTCAGCGAACATTCGACGGCGGACGCGGTCGACATTACCGGCTTCCGGCTGATCGACGGAAGCGAAGTGTCGGTACTCGCCGACTGGAGTGCCGGTGGCCAAGAAGCGGCGTTCCTGCGCGAGGTGCGCGACGGCGCCTGTCGCTTGTTTCCGACCGTGCTATCGCCCGACTATAACGCCGCCCACCGCGATCATTTGCACCTGGATGTGGCAAACCGGGGCACCGCCGGCT
>JACCSV010000222.1 GCA_013812805.1 Sphingomonas sp.
CGCTAAAGCCCTGCTGCCAGGCGCCGACCGAGTAAGCGAGGCCGCGCTCCTCGCGCAGCTCCTGGAACAGGCGCGACGAGGTCCCGCCGCCGAGCGCCTGAACGAACAGCGACAAAGCCGGCATGCGCGGGTCGGAGGCGGGAAGGCCCGGCAGCCCGAGGCACCAGTGCGCCTGCTCGAAGTCGCGGCGATCGCTCACCACGCCGCCCGTGAAGTCGGCAGCGCCGATCGGAGTGCCGGGCAGATCCTCCATGTCGCCGAACAGGCGCTCGGCAAGCTTGAGCACCTCCTCCGCATCGACCCTGCCGCTCGCCGCCAGGATTAGCCGTGAGGGCACGAGCTCGCCGATCGTCCAGGCGAGACAATCATCGCGGGTTATGGACTTGAGGCTCTGCTCGCGCCCAAGCACCGAGCGGCCGAGCGCCTGCCCCACGAAAGCCGCCTCGAACAGATGGTCCTGGACCAGGTCGTCGGGCGTGTCGACGCACTCGCCGATCTCCGAGAGGATTACGTCCTTCTCGCGCTCCAGATGCGCTTCATCCATGTGGGCTGAGCGCACCATGTCGGCGATGAGCTCGGCGAGCAGCGCCGTGTCGCGCGCGAGGACGCGGCCGTGGAAGGTGGTCTGGTCGCGCGCGGTCCAGGCGTTCATGCTCCCGCCGACATCCTCAATCGCTTCGGCGAGCTCGCGGGTGCCGCGTGGGCCGGCGCCCTTGAACACCATATGTTCGACGAGGTGCGCAAGGCCGGACAGGCGCTCGGGCTCCGAGCGCGACCCGACCATTGCGTAAACCCCGAGCGCGACGCTCTGGGCGCCCGGCAGCGGGTCGACCGCGACGGTGAGGCCGTTGCCGAGGCGATGCATCTTCGCGCTCATTTGAGCTCGCCCTTCTTCCACCTTTTCCTTAGCGCCAGGACGTAGATCAGAAGCGCGATTGCGGCGAACAAGAACCATTGCACCGCATAGAGGCGATGGTTGTTGGGGATCGTCTCCTGCGACGGCGGCCGACTCGGCTCGAGCCCCGGCGCAGGGCTGTCGGAATGGAGGCGCATCCGGTGCTTGCGGTCGGGGACGATCAGGCCGCTGACCGGCCCGCCCGTCCAGCGAAACTGCGCCCGCGGATCCTTCGACCAGCCGAGCTCCACCGCCATTCCGGGGCCCTCGGCTCCGGTCCGGCAACTCACGACATGGACATAGCCCGGCTCGCCGCTGCGATTGGCGCCGGCAACGGCGCTTCTCGAGAGTGGCTGCAGGCAAAAGCCCTCAGCGCGACGGAACAGCGGCGGCTCGCGCGTCGGCCCGGTCGGAAAGGCGATCGGCGGCAGCGAGGGCGCTCTCGAATAGAGCTCGAGCAGCGCCTCCTTCTCGCGAGCCCGGCCGAGCTGCCAGATGCCGAGCCCGATCATCGTCGCCACTGCGAGCGCGACGATGGCGGTCGCCAGCAGCGGAAGCTTGCCAACCAGCTTGCCGGTCACGGCACGCTCACCGGCTGACCGTCAATGCGTCTGCGCGCCCCAGCCGCCCCAGACGTAGATCGACACGAACAGGAACAGCCACACGACGTCGACGAAGTGCCAGTACCAGGCCGCAGCCTCGAACCCGAAATGCTGGCGCGGAGTGAAATGGCCCTTGTGCGCGCGAAGCAGGCACACGGTCAGGAAGATGGTCCCGACAATCACGTGGAACCCGTGGAAGCCCGTCGCCATGAAGAAGGTCGAGCCGTAGATGTTGCCGCCCTCCGACTGCCTGAACGCGAACGGCGCGGAGGCATATTCGTAGGCCTGGATGGCGGTGAACACGATGCCCAGCAGAATCGTCAGCAGCAGGCCCAGCTTGAGCCCGTCGCGGTTGCCGTGGATCAGCGAATGGTGCGCCCAGGTGACCGTCGTTCCCGAGCACAGCAGGATCATCGTGTTGAGCAGCGGGAAGCCAAACGGGTCGAGCACGCGGGTGCCCTCGGGCGGCCAGACGCCGCCGACGGTTTCGGCCGTGGAGGGGAAGAGCGAGGCGTCGAAAAAAGCCCAGAACCAGGCGAGGAAGAACATCACCTCGGAGGCGATGAACATGATCATGCCGTACCTGAGGTGCAGCTGGACGACCGGCGTGTGATGGCCGGTATGCGCCTCGCGGATGGTGTTCGCCCACCAGCTGGCCATGGTCACCAGCACGCCGAGCATGCCGAGCGCGGCGATGAACTTGCCGTAGGGATTGTCGTGCATCCACATGACCAGGCCGCCGAACAGGGCGCCGGCGGAAATCGCGCCGATCAGCGGCCAGGGATCGGGATCGACCAGATGGTAATCGTGGTTCTGCGTGGCGGCCATGGACCTTCCTCGTGAGGCTTTGAAGCGGCCCTAGCGGCTCGCTTGGCGACTTTCCACCGGGTAAAAGGTGTAGCTCAAAGTGATCTCGTCGATGTGGCGGGTTGACGGGTCCTCGCGCAGCTTGGGGTCGACGAAGAAGACCACCGGCATGTCGACCGACTGGCCGCCCTTGAGCACCTGCTCGGTGAAGCAGAAGCATTCGATCTTAGAGAAATACTGGCCGGCGACCGCGGGCGTGACGTTGAACACGGCGGTGCCGGTCGTGGTGCGCGCGGTGAGGTTGGTGGCTCGGTAGAGCACCTGGGTGCGCGCCCCGGGCTGGATCCGCACGGTCCGCTGCACTGGCTCGAACCTCCACGGGAGCGCCGAACTGATGTTGGCGTCGAAGCGAACGCCAACCTCGCCCGCGACTGCGCCCGGAGCTTGCGACGCGCGCAGCGGAGTGCCGTCGATGCCGGTGAGCTCGCAGAACAGGCGGTAGAGCGGCACCGAAGCGAAGGCGAGCGCGACCATTGCCGCCACCAGCAGCGCCAGCCGCAGAGCGATGCGCGTGTTCTTCTGGGCGATCGCAGTCATCGGTTGAGCCCGATCTTGGCGATGGTGATC
>JACCSV010000238.1 GCA_013812805.1 Sphingomonas sp.
TCGCCTTCCGCGATCGCTGCCGCTCCGACGGCTGCGTCGCCGATACCTATCGCGGAAGGATGCGCGAGATCAGCGACATCATGTCGGGAAGCTGGAACCCGGGGCGCTGACCGCGTCTTGCCAATACAGCTGTTGATGGGCATCCCTCTGCATGGGGGGAAAGCATGGCGCATCAGAAAATCGACAGGCTGATCGGGCCGGTCGGCGCGAAGCAGCGAATCCAGGAGCTCGACGTGCTTCGCGGAATCGCGCTGTTCGGCGTGCTGGTGATGAACTTCATGGGTTTCGCCGGCGAAGGCGTCTTGCTGACCGAGGCGCAGATGGCGGCGATGCCGACCGCAAGCCTCGACCATGGCGCCTATTGGGGGGTCCGCTGGCTGATTGGCGACAAGGCGAATACTGTGTTCGCAACGCTGTTCGGCCTCGGCTTCTACCTCCAGCTTCAGCGCGGTCAGGGCAGTCCCGGCTTCGAAGTTCGGTATCGCCGGCGGCTGGCGTGGCTGTTGGTGTTCGGATTGCTCAACATCGTGCTTCTGTGGCCGTGGGATATCCTTCACCTCTACGCGCTAGCCGGTTTCTTCCTGCTCGCGACCCGGGGTTGGACCACTCGCGCGCTGGTCGTGTTTGGGGTGATCGCGGCGCTGTACAGCGACAGGCTGCAAAGGGGGCTCATCGATGCCTTGGCGCTGCCAGTGCCGACATCGGACCATATGTTTACCGACGCGGCGATCATGGCACGCCAGACGCTGCTGCAAACCGGCGATTATGCGGCGATCGTCGTCGACTTCTTCCCGTCGTTCGTAATCGACGACTGGGTGCTCAACGGAGCGCTGTTTGCCTGGATCATCTACGCGCTCGGCCGGTTTGCGCTGGGCGCTGCAATAGGTCGCAGCGGAATTCTCGACGATGTCCCGCGTTTCGTCCCGTTGCTGCGTCGAATCGCGTGGATCGCGATACCCGTCGGGCTGGTCCTCGGGTGGCTGGTCAGGATGATCTACACGGGCGACTGGACCCCCTTGGGGGAATCCGAAGGGTTACGGACTGTCGGCCACGGGCTTCGCTCGCCGGTCGCGCTGCTGCTTGCCGCGGGTTATTGCGCCGGGGTCGTCGTCGCCTTGCAACAGCCGTGGGGAAGACGCCTGTTCGGTGTCTTCGCGCCGGTCGGACGGATGGCCTTGACCAATTATCTCGCCCAGGGCCTGATGATCGCCTTCGTCCTCACCGGCGTCGGTCCGGGCCTTGCGCTTGCCGGCAAGATCGGAGCCTTCACCGTTCTGCTAGCAAGCATCGCCTTCTTTGGGTTGCAGATACTGTACAGCCACTGGTGGCTGGCGCGCTTCCGCTTCGGGCCGATGGAGTGGGTGTGGCGGGCGCTGACCTACAGCGAACGGCCGGCGTTTCGCCTACCGACAGGGTCCACTGCGACCGCATAATTTCGGGGATAAATGACCGCGACGCGCTTTGCGGTCCCTGCTGCGGGCCCCATAATCGGTAAGTGACCAGCCCTTACGTCCCGCTGCGCGTTTTCTCCTGCTTCACCATGCTCGAAGGGGCGATGGAGCCCAAGATGATTGCTAGCAACGCCGCGACGCTCGGCTTTCCGGCGATCGCGCTGACCGACCGCAACGGGCTCTACGCGGCAATGCCGTTCACCGACGCCTGCGTGGATAAAGGCGTCCAGCCGGTGGTCGGCGCACTGCTTGCGGTCGCCCGCCCGCTCGAGCTGGGAACTGACGGGATCGACTGGCTGGTGCTGTTGGCCAAGGACGAGCGCGGGTACGGCAATTTGTGCAAACTGGTCTCGGCCGCCCACCTCGATCGCCCGCTAAGCGAGGACCCGCACGTCCCGTTTGCGCGGCTCGAGGAGCTTAACGACGGGTTGATCGCGATGACCGCGGGGGGCGAGGGCACGCTCGCCCGTCTGTTGGCGGACGGCCAGCGGGACAAGGCCGCAATCTATCTCGACCGGCTCGAACAGCTGTTCCCCGAGCGACTGTACGTCGAGCTGACGCGCCGCGGCGACCCGATCGAGCAAGCGGCAGAAGACGCGCTGATCGACCTTGCTTACTCTCGCGACCTGCCGCTGGTGGCCACCAACCCGGCAGCCTACGCCGACCCGAGCTTTCATGCCGCGCACGACGCGATGCTCTGCATCGCCAACTCCGCTTACGTCGAAAGCGCGGAGCGGATCGTCTCCTCCGCGGACGCGTGGCTCAAGGACGAGGCGGCGATGATCGAACTGTTCATCGACATCCCCGAGGCGATCGACAACACCGCGGTCATTGCCCAACGCTGCGCCGTCGGAGCGCCCAAGCGCCGGCCGATCCTGCCGCGGCTCAGCGACCAGGAGGACTGGCAGCTTCGCCGCGACGCCCGCGCGGGTTTGGCGGAGCGCATGGCGAGCAGGAGCGAGGACGACTGCGCCCGCTATCGCGAGCGGCTCGACTATGAACTCGAAATCATCATCAACATGGGCTTTGCGAGTTACTTTCTGATCGTCGCCGACTTTATCAAGTGGGCGAAAGCGAACGATATTCCGGTGGGGCCGGGCCGCGGCTCCGGTGCCGGCTCCGTCGTCGCCTGGTCGCTGACCATCACCGACCTCGACCCGATCGACCTGGGGCTGCTGTTCGAGCGCTTCCTCAACCCGGAGCGCGTGTCGATGCCCGACTTCGACATCGATTTCTGCGAAACCCACCGCGACAAGGTGATCAGCTACGTCCAGGGCAAATACGGCCGCGACCGGGTCGCCCAGATCATCACCTTCGGGCGCTTGAAGGCGCGGGCGGTGCTCAAGGACACCGGCCGGGTGCTGCAGATGAGCTACGGCCAGGTCGATCGGTTGGCCAAGCTGATCCCCAACCATCCGACCGATCCGTGGACCCTGGAGCGCTCGCTGAACGGCGTTTCGGAGCTTGCCGCCGAGTATAAGAACGAGCCTCAGGTCAAGCGCCTGTTCGACCTGGCGATGAAGCTCGAGGGCCTGCCGCGGCACGCCTCCACCCATGCCGCCGGGGTCGTCATCGGCGACCGCGCGCTCGACGAGCTGGTCCCCCTTTACCGCGATCCGCGCTCGGACATGCCGGTGACGCAGTTTGACATGAAATATGTCGAGGCGGCCGGCTTGGTAAAATTCGATTTCCTCGGCCTCAAGACGCTCTCCGTGCTCAAGGAAGGCCAACGGCTGCTTGCCGAGCGCGGCGTCGAGGTCGACTTCGCCAAGCTGCCGGTCGACGACCCGGCGGTTTACGAGCTTCTCCAGCGCGGCGACACCGTCGGCGTCTTCCAGCTGGAATCGGAAGGGATGCGGCGCACCCTGTCGGCGGTCCGCCCGACCGGCTTCGGCGATATCATCGCGCTGGTCTCGCTCTACCGCCCCGGGCCGATGGACAACATCCCGATGTTCGGCGACCGCAAGAACGGCCGCGCTCCGATCGAATATCCGCATCCCATGCTCGAGCAGGTGCTCGAGGAGACCTACGGCATTTTCGTCTACCAGGAGCAGGTGATCGAGGCCGCCAAGGTGCTCGCTGGCTACAGCCTCGGCGAGGCTGATTTGCTGCGCCGGGCGATGGGCAAGAAGATCCAGAGCGAAATGGACGGCCAGCGGGCCCGCTTCGTCGAAGGCTGCGCGGCCAATGCCATCGAGGCCGCCAAGGCATCCGAGCTGTTCGACCTGATCGACAAGTTCGCCGGCTATGGTTTCAACAAGAGCCACGCCGCCGGCTATGCGCTGATCGCTTACCAGACGGCCTGGTTGAAGACCCACTATCGCCCGGAATTCTACGCCGCGTCGATGACGTTCGACCTGGGGCAGACGGAGAAGCTTTGCCTGTTCGTCGAGGACATGCGCCGCGGCGAGGTCGAATGTTTGCCACCCAGCATCAACTCCAGCGATGCGAAGTTCGTGGTCGAGGGTGACGCCGTCCGCTACGCGCTCGGCGCGCTGA